>JBMTIF010000281.1:0-4070 GCA_049437045.1 Alphaproteobacteria bacterium
GTTAACGAAGAAAATGGCTGCATGCAGATGATCCCCGGCTCTCACATCGATCCGCTGCGCGATCATGTCGACACCTTTGGCGAGGATAACTTGCTGACCCGAGGGCAGGAAGTGCAGGGGATTGACGAGAGCGACGCGGTCCCCGTGCCGCTCAAGCCCGGTCAGCTGTCGCTGCATCATCCGCGCATCGTTCACGGTTCAGGTCCAAACAAGTCGAATGAGCGCCGTATTGGTTTTGCGCTGCAAAGCTACATAACGCCGTCGGTCGAGCAGGTTTTGGGCTCCATGTACGTTCAGCACGCGCGCGGCATTGACGAGCCGCAGCATCATATCGAAGCACCAAGGGTCAGCGAGGCAATGACCGCGGATGCCGTTGCTTTGCGTGCCGATGCCAATCAAAAGCTCGCCGACATTCTTTACGCTGGTTCCGAGAAGATGGGGAAGTACTAGGACACCCGTCCGAAGACCCAAAATCAGACTTTAAATTTGATAGAGAATGACCTGAGTCAAACGGGCATTAGTCGTAGGGGCTGATCGTGCTGTTGCATACCTGTCGGTGCGCCTTTATGCCTGATGGTCTGCGGTCTCTCAATTGATGCGAATGGGTTCAAGGTCTGATGACGGAAACGGTGCTGAAGAACGCTCAGCTTGTTTTGGAGAACGAGATTGTTCAGGGCAGTATCTGCATCGATGATACTGGAATTCGAGCGATTGACACCGGGCCTGTCCGAACCGGCGGGATAGACTGTGAGGGTGATTTTGTGATCCCCGGTCTGGTTGAACTACACACCGACAACATAGAGCGTCATTTCCTGCCGCGCCCCAGCGCTTTTTGGCCCAACCATCTGGCGGCTGTCATGGCCCACGATGCGGAGGTTGCCAGTGCCGGGGTTACAACCGTTTTCGACGCCGTTTCGATCGGTGATTATGATGGCAGTAACACGCCCCGCAGACAGCTTTTTGCCCGTATGGTGCAGGGCATTGCTCACGCGATGGAACAGGGGCTCTGCCGCATCGAACACCGTCTGCATTTCCGCTGTGAACTGTCCGATCCTGGCTTGATTGAAACGCTGGCTCCGCTGGTGAAATCGCACAAGGTGGCGTTGGCCAGTCTGATGGACCACACGCCCGGTCAGCGCCAATGGCGGGATACAACTGTCCTCAAGCAGTACATGGGTCGTCATGGACTGTCGGAGCAGCAGATCGAAGAGTCCCTTGCCAAGCGGATTGCGAGAGGGAATGAGCACTCAGCAGCGAATTGGACGGCTGTATTGGAGCTTTTCGCTGGGCAGGAGGTTGTTCTTGCCACGCACGACGATACGACGGTGGATGACATCGAGCACAGCGCAGATGCTGGTATTCGCATCAGCGAGTTTCCCTGCTCCCTCGAAGCTGCGCAGCACGCCCACCAGCGCGGTATGAAGACCATCGGCGGAGCGCCCAATATTGTTCGGGGTGGCAGTCATTCGGGCAATGTAGCGATCATGGATTTGGCTCGTGAGAACGTGCTGGATGCTCTTTCCAGCGATTACGTGCCGACCAGCCTGCTTCAAGCCGTGTTCATGCTGTCGCGTGAACTGGATCGTCCGCTTTACGAAACCATAAAGTTGGTCACGCTCAACACCGCATCCATGGTTGGGTTAACAGATCGAGGGAGCCTGGCGGTTGGAAAGCGGTCCGACGTGGTTCGCATCAGCCCGGTGCAAGAGACGCCGATCATCCGTGAAGTGTACGCGCAGGGCCGACGGGTGAGCTGACCCTGTCACGGGTTGCACTGGTTGCCCGGTGTCAGGCCTCAGCCGTGGGGAAGGGGACGCTGTTGATGACGTCGATTTCCAGTTCTGCAAGGCGCTCAACAAGCTGCATCCGAACATCGCGATATTCCGGGCTATCCCACAGATTGACCATCTCATCCGGATCGTCAGCCAGATCAAACAACTCGTTCTGAGCTTTGCCGCGATATAGCGTCAGCCGCCAACGGTCGTGGATGACGGTATGGGCGCGCGGGCTCTGGCCAAAGGCGACCTGCGGCCTCTGCGTTTCGTATTGGATGAAGGCGGCTTCTCTTCCCTGACCACCCGCCACAGACAACGGTTGCCCCTGCATCCCGTCTGGCGCTTCAATCCGGGCGTGTTCCATGATGGTTGTGCCGATATCATGGGTTTGCGCGAGTTCTTCTGTACGCTTCCCTTTGGCCCCTTCAGGGTCCGCCCAAATAAAGGGGACGTGGGTAATGGTGTCGTACTGTTCCGTGCCTTTGAACAGCAAGCGATGGTCGCCCAGATGGTCGCCGTGGTCAGAAGTAAAAATCTGCACGGCTGTGCTCCCGGTGTCCGTCTGGCTCGCGGCCTGTCGTACCCGGCCAATAGCGTCATCGACCATCGTAATCATGCCGCAGGTGAGGGCGCGGGCTTCTTGTGCCTCTCTGGCGCTGACAGCCAGTGAGTAGCCGGCCATTTTTCCCAAAGTCGGGTCCGCCGCACGCTCTTTTTCCGCCTGAAGCACGTAGTCCGGCGGCTGCCAGCCTGTATCAGTAAAGGCGCGGGGGACTTCCATGTCTTCCGGCTGGTACATGTCCCAATAGCGACCCGGCGGATTAAAGGGATGATGCGGATCGGGGAAGGAAACCATCAGGAAAAACGGCTTGTCGTTTCCTTGCCGTCCTTCCAACCATTCACAAGCCTGATTGGCGATGTAGGTGGTGGAGTAATACGCCTCCGGTACTTTGGTGCGGATCGCTTGGGGTACCGTGTAGTCATGCGGCAATTGTTGATCTCGCTCACGCAGGGGCAGGACATCAGGCGCAACGCGCTTGAGCCACAGCTCGTAATCACCCCCGGTGTTCGTCCCGTGCCGCAAGACGGAATCGTAGTGTTCAAAGCCATAGAACGGCGTTGGTACAATCGGGTCATCCTGCTGCCAGTAGGATTGGCGCTCGTACTGATACTCGGGCGCATCAAGATTGCTGCGGATGGCGTCAGCCAGTTCCGGCGGCGGGGGTGTGAAGCCGTCTCTGTGCGTTTTCCGCGTGTATTGAGTGGGAAACCGCGAAACATTCTGAAGATGGCTTTTGCCGATCAGTGCCGTGTCATAACCCGCTGCCCGCATGACCTCCACAAAAGTCACATGATCGGGTGAAAGCGGCAATCCCAACGAACGCACGCCATGACTGGTCGGCATACGGCAGGTCATCAGGCTCGCACGGTTCGGCATGCAAACAGGCGAGGCGACATAGAACCGGTCAAAGGTTACGCCGCTGTGGGCCATCGCATCGATGTTCGGGGTTCGCAGCGTGGGATGACCCGTACAGGCGAGATAGTCGGACCGCTGCTGGTCAGTAATGAATAGAATGTAGCTTGGCCGAGCGGTCATCGACGAAATTCCTCGCGTTTCATTCCGATCAGGTCGATGCCTTCTCACGCCTTGCCTGATAGTAGTGGAAACCAATCACGGCGACCCATGCGATGATGGCCGGCCCATAAATCTCGATGGGTTTGAACAGGATCAGCGCGGCAAGGGCCAGTCGAAGCGCGATTTCCAGTGGGCTTAGTGCCTTTGCATCGTATCCGGCCAAAGCGCTGGCAACAAAGTACAGTGACAGGATCACTCGACCGACCAACAGCAACAGCGGAATCACCTGCAATTCACCGGTGTACCCCGGCAGGAAGGTGCCCGGAACACTCGGGTCCATCACGGCTTTGTCGATCATCAGCAGCTCAGGATAAATCGCAAAGACGAAAGGAATGGTGAAAATTACGATCCCCGACCGAACAGCCGAAAGACCGGTTTGCATGGGGTCCGCCTTGGTGATTGTCGCAGCGGCAAATGCTGCGAGAGCAACCGGCGGGGTGATCGCAGAGGCCACCGCGAAGTAGAAAATGAACATGTGCGAGGTCAGCGTCGAAAGACCCAAACCGACCAGCATGGGACCAAGCAAAAGCGCCACGTTGATGTAAGCCGGGACGGCAGGCATTCCCATGCCCAGCACCACTGCCAGAAGCATGGTCATGACCAGTGCCAGCAATATGAACCATATGGAACCGCTGCCAAGGTCAAAGGTCCGCAGGAAG
>JBMTIF010000282.1:0-4068 GCA_049437045.1 Alphaproteobacteria bacterium
CTGAAACGCTGTTCCACATCAAAACTCTCCTTACGGAATGGAATACCATAGTCCAGAGAGAGCGGGCCAAGCGGTGAATCCCATGTCGTACCAATACCAAAGGATGCGCGAACCCCGGCACTATCGTTTACTTCGATTGTTCCGGTATCCTGCCCAACATCCCAGGCGGATCCGGCATCAACGAAGAGTCGGCCTTTCACACCCTGTTCCGCAACACCCGGAACCGGGAACCGTAGCTCCGCCGACGTTCGCCAGAACTTGGAGGCACCCAGCGCGCCGCCCGACGCAGCGCGTGGGCCCAGTCCTGACGAGTTAAAGCCGCGAATTGTATCACCGCCGATAAAGAAACGGTCAGCCAGCAAAGTATCCTGACCCAGACCTTCGATGAAGCCACCCTCAGCGCGGGTTGCGACGGTAAAGGTTTCCCCCAAGGGCAAATAGTGCGTGGCCTCTGCAGTCGTCCTCACGTAGCGAACAGAACCACCCAAACCGGCCAGACTGTTTCGCATAACCAGCAAATAGCCCTCAGTCGGGTTGATCGCCACGTCGCGCTTATCATAGCGCAGGCTATGCCGAAGTTCAGAGCGCACCGTGACCCCCGCCTGTTGGGTAATCAACAACGATGCAGCCGGGTCGATGTCAGTGACTTCTGTCCGCGTCAATGCGTAGGTCCAGGACTGGCCCAGATGTTCGGACAGCTTGTAGCCAAGCGTCGCCTGCGCCCCAACTTCACGCCGATCGTAAATCTGATTGACGTTACGGTCGGTATAGAAAACCTCCGTGCCAGCGGTAATTTCGCGACCAAGGAAGTAAGGTTCTGTGAAGCTGAACGACGCATCCCGGTTATCAACACCCGCGTTGATGTCCAACGCATAACGCTGGCCACGCCCCCGGAAGTTCCGGTCCGCAATCTTGAAGTTACCCAAAATGCCGGCGGTGTTGGAGTAAGTACCACCCAGTTGCAACTCACCGGTCCGCTGTTCCTCGACAATAGTCTCAATCACGACCTGATCGTCGGAAGAACCACCCTCAGGAATAATCTCGACCGAAGAGAAAAATCCAAGACTCAATAGGCGTTCCTGAGAACGCTGAATTTTTGAAACAGAGAAGGCGTCGCCTTCTGCCAAGCGGAACTCACGACGAATGACGTCTTCGGCTGTTCGCTCATTTCCGGCAATCGAAATGCGCTCAACGAACAGTCGCGGCCCCTCTTAAATGGTGAAGGTCAGGTCAACGACACCGCGCGAGGGGTCGCTGTCTTCAGTAACCACCACGTCCACAAAGGGGAAACCCTGTGAGGACACGCGTTCGATCATGTCTTCCCGCGTCTCTTCGACATCCAGCACGTCATAGGTCCGTCCAGTACGCACCTTGAGCTGATTGACCAGACGAGAGGTATCAACGCCTGGCAGATTGTTGGCGATCCGCACACGTCCAAACCGGTATTTGATGCCTTCCTTGACGGTAAATGTCAGGATCAGCCCACGCTTTTCCGGCGTTTGCTCAGCCACCGCAGAGATCACCTCAAAGTCAGCGTAGCCGCGAGACTGGTAGTACTCCGTCAAAAAACGCCGATCGACCGCAATCCGGTCTGGTGCGTAGCCATCGGCTTGCAGCAAATTGCGCAGAAGGTTGGTTTGTCGCGTCAGGATCGCCGTGCGCAGGCGTCGGTCTGTGTAGGCCGTATTCCCCACGAAGTTCACAGCATCCACGCGCGTCCGCGAGCCTTCGGTAATTTCGTAGACCAAATTGGCGCGGTTGCCGGACAGAGGGATAATCTTTGGTTCGATGATGACCATCAAGCGGCCTTCGCGCTCGTACGACTCTTTCATCTCTTGAATGTCGCTGGCGACTTCTGTCCGCTTGAGGAGTGTTCTTTCCTTGACGGATGCAAGCCCACTAAGCTCAGAGTCAGACAGCGCGCTATTGCCTTCAAAGGCAACCTGATTGATCAGCAGGTTCTCACGCACCTGGATAATCAGAACACTCCCCTGTCGATCAAGACGGACGTCCGCAAACTGACCTGTTCTGTACAAAGCCTTCAGCGCAGCATCGAGGCGCAAGGGCTGAAAGTCTTCGCCGATCTGGATATTCAGCAATGTCAGGATGGTGTTGGTGGACAGGCGCTGGTTTCCCTGCACCACGATCTGAGTAATCGTCCCTTCACCGTAGACTTCGGGTGCCAGGGGGTCGAACTGCACCACGGACTCAGCGGCTGCTTCAGCAGCCTGCAGATCGGCCTCAGCCCCTGCGACGACCTGCGCTTGCACGATTTCGGCGGCTTGCTCAGGGGTTACGGGAAACTGAGCAGTAGCCATGCCGGCAGGCAGGGCGAGACTAAGCCCCAAAACCGCACCAATGCGGTTTGCCTGTCTTATGAACTGCCTGTTCAACAAAAACATTCAAACAACCCCATTAAAACCGGGGAAGCCATCCCGGAATCGCTGTCCGGTTAGGCACCAAGTCTTGAAAAGTTACAAACGCAAACTGAGCAATTATCAAACCCAGTCCGATCATCAGTGCCACTTCCATCACGCGAGCGGGTAAAGGGCGTCGAAAAACGGCCTCGTAGGCCAAAAATACAAGGTGGCCACCGTCGAGAACGGGGATGGGCAGCAAGTTCATCAGACCAATGATCAGGTTGAGAAAGATCATCATCTGCAAAATGGTCCAGATGCCTGACTGCGAGGCCTTTGCAACATGCTGTGACATGCCCACCGGGCCTTCCAGTTCAGTCACGGGGCGTCGGCCGGTTATCACCTGTCCCAAGCCTTGGAACACCATCGACGTTATCTGCACCTGATTCTGGACTGCTGCACCCGCAGCCCCGAACAGACCATAGCTCTTTGTTTCAACCTCGTCGGTTGCACGGATGCCAAGGCGGAAGACGCGAACAGGGCCAGTTGCGGTTTCCATGGTGTCTTCGTTTGGGGTCACGGTGACAGCAAAAACACCTCCATCTGGACGACGGGCTTCAATATCCATTGCACCACCGGTGTGCAGCGCCATGATCCGCGCAATGTCACCAAAAGATTCTGTCTCACGACCATTAACCGAAACGATCACATCGCCCTCGGCCAGCGCAGTTTCTGCCGCCGCGGAATTCTCGGTAAAACCACCAATCTTCGGCGGAAGCTTGGTGCTGCCAAAGGTCATGGCCATCACAAACAGAATTGCGAAGGCGAAAATGAAGTTTGCCAGCGGTCCTGCGAAAATGACGAGCGCACGTTGCCAAATGGGCCGAGAAGGAAAAGCCCCCTCTTCCTGCGCCTCTGGCGTATCCGGCATGAGACCTCCGGCCATGCGGACGTAGCCCCCAAGCGGCAGTGCAGAAATCTTGTAGCGTGTCCCCTGACGACCGGTCCAACCGAACAGCTCAGGCCCAAAACCGATGGAGAATGTCAGCACCCGCACACGACAAAGCCGCGCCATGAAGAAGTGACCCGCTTCATGGACCGCAACAATGACTGTCAGAACCGCGAGAAAGGCGACAACATTGTAGAGCAGGATGTCGACAATAGACCCCATCCGTTGCTTGCTTCTCCTTCGCCAGAACCGACCTTTGACCGGCCAACATGCAATGCATTATGCGACTATAGCCGCAGATTACTACTTATTGGCCGAAAATATCGGCCAGAAATTGACCGCACTCGACTCTGAAGGGGATAGCAGGGATCAGAACCAGCGTCCCGCCCTGAAAACCGTATAATGTGGATAAAGCCTTGCTGGTTTTGTGCCAAGCCCACTCAGACAACAATTATTTGGAAATTTTAACCAAAGCGGCGTGTGCTTTCGTCCGGCTGTCAGCGTCAATTACGGTGATTTCGTCCAAACTCTTGGGTGCGGAAAATGAGGATTGCCCCAAGACCTCTTCAACCACCTCCGCGATCCCGCCAAAGCCAAACATACCGTCCAGAAAGGCGCTCACGGCGACTTCATTGGCGGCATTGAGAGCAATGGGCATGGCACCGCCCTGCCGCATGGCGGATTCAGCCAGAGCCAGGCACGGGAAGCGATCCCGGTCCGGTGGTTCGAAAGTCAGTTGGCCAAATTGGGCCAGATCCAGGG
>JBMTIF010000283.1:0-4049 GCA_049437045.1 Alphaproteobacteria bacterium
GGCCTTTTTGAAGGAACACCGTTTTCTGAGCATGATCATTCCTGAGGAATTCGGCGGGCTTGGATTTTCCGCTCACGCCAATTCTGCGGTTGTAATGAAACTGTCCAGCCGCAACCTGACCACCGCGGTGACCGTCATGGTGCCCAATTCACTTGGCCCCGCAGAACTGCTGTTGCACTACGGAACCGAGGAGCAAAAGAATCACTATCTGCCACGGCTCGCCAAGGGCACGGACATCCCCAGCTTCGCGTTGACCTCACCAGCTGCCGGTTCCGACGCGAGCAGCATGACCGACACCGGCGTGGTCTGCATGGGCACGCATGAGGGCGAAGAAACTCTTGGCCTTCGTTTGAACTGGAACAAGCGCTACATCACTCTGGCACCCGTTTCTACGGTACTCGGCCTGGCATTCAAAACCATTGATCCGGACGGTTTGTTGGGTGAACAAGCCGAACTGGGCATTACCTGCGCGTTGATACCCACAGACACGCCGGGTGTTGAAATTGGCAAGCGACATCTCCCGGTCGGCGCTGTATTTCAAAACGGACCCACCCGGGGCGTCGACGTATTTATCCCCATGAGCTGGATCATCGGCGGTCAGAAATGCATTGGCAAAGGCTGGGGCATGCTGATGCAGTGCCTTGCAGCGGGACGGGCGATTTCACTTCCCGCGCTGAGCACGGCCGGCACCAAGACCTCAGCCCTCTACAGCGGGGGCTATGCCCGAATTCGCAAGCAGTTTGGCCTGCCCATCGGTAATTTCGAGGGCGTGGAGGAGCCGCTTGCGCGTATAGCGGGGCGCACCTACCGTATGGACGCAGCACGGCTTCTCACCCTGACTGCGATAGATCAAGGCGAGCAACCGGGTGTGCTCTCCGCCATCGTGAAGTACCACCTGACTGAGAGCAATCGGCAGTCAGTTAATGACGCCATGGACATCCACGGCGGCAAAGGCATTATCCAAGGCCCCAATAATTACCTCGCCCACACCTACCAGGCTTTACCCATCGCCATCACCGTTGAAGGCGCCAACCTGCTGACGCGCTCCCTGATCATTTTTGGACAGGGCGCAATACGCGCCCACCCCTGGCTTTTCAAGGAAATGGAAGCGGTTCGAGGTCGCGTGCAGGGAAATCCTCGCAGGCAATTCGACAAGGCCTTGTTTTCGCACGTGGGTTATTTCATCAGCAATGCGGTGCGCTCACTCCTGCTGGCCATCACGGGCGGGCTGGCAACCACCGCTCCGATCCGGGGCCCAACGGCGCGATATTACCGTCAGCTCACCCGCATGAGTGCTGCGTTCGCGCTGATTTCGGACACGGTACTGCTCACTTATGGCGGGAAATTCAAATTCAAGGAGAAGCACTCGGGCAGGTTGGCCGATGCGCTGGTTCACCTCTATCTTGCGAGCGCTGTCCTGAAAAGGTTCGAAGACAACGGACGGCCAAGCGAAGAGCTTCCTCTCGTGCATTGGGCGATCAAAGACAGTCTGCTGTCCATCCAGGAAAGCCTGCTGCAGGTCATGCAAAACCTGCCTCTTCGATTGATCGGACAGGCCCTGCGATTGATCGTGTTTCCTTTTGGACGAAGTTACAGGCCCCCTGACGACAAGCTCGGGCGCACCCTTGCCCGGATTTTGCAAACGGAGAACCCGGCGAGGGACACCTTGCTGGAAGGCATCTACAGATCAGATGCTGACGATGCGCAGGGCCGTCTTGAGCGCGCTTTTCATCTTGCGCTCGACTCTGCTGAAGCGGAACAGGCAATTCGCAATGCCATGAAGCAGCCCGTAACGCCCAGCAACCATGACCCTTTGGTAAAGAGGGCGGTCGAAAGCGGGGTGATTACCGAAGAACAGGCGACCCGAGTTCGCCAGGCGCAAAAAGCAGCGCTGGCAGTCATTATGGTGGATGAATTCGATCGCGATGAAATTGAGAACAGGGGCGGCGAGACCCACCAGCCGTGAGCGGAATGCTGAGAACCGCCGGGCGCTTCAAGGGTCTATAATTCGGGTAGTGATGTGATGCGCGAAAAGCACATCGGCGATTGATTGACGACAAAAAGGATGTAGGGCTCAAAACATGACCGGCATGACTGCTTCACAGCAAGCGGAAACACAAGATCTCAAAGAGCAGCTTGATGGAGCCATTGATCTCGTCAATCAAATTCTATTGGGCAAGCAACAAGCCGTTAAGCTCGCCTTCAGCTGTCTGCTCGCGCGCGGTCACCTGCTGATCGAGGACGTCCCGGGCGTTGGTAAAACAACGCTGGCTCACGCCTTGGCCGTGGTTACCGGGACACGCTACCAGCGGATCCAATTCACCAGTGATCTTCTGCCCGCAGACATTCTGGGCGTCTCCATCTACCGACGAGATCTGGAGTCTTTCGAATTTCATCCGGGACCAATATTCGCTGAATTGATACTCGCTGATGAAGTGAACCGCGCAACCCCCAAAACACAAAGCGCGCTTCTGGAAGCAATGGCGGAAGGACAGGTGACCATCGAAGGCAACACCAAGGCGTTGCCAAAACCGTTTTTCGTTGTCGCCACGCAAAACCCGCTCGACCTCGTGGGCACCTTTCCTCTCCCGGACTCCCAACTGGATCGTTTCCTCTTGAGTTTTTCACTCGGATTCCCAGCGCCCGAAGTGGAGCGGGAGTTGCTGGTCAGTAAGGACCGCACCGTGTTACTGGCCGAAACCTCAGCCCGCCTGTCACCCGCCGAAATCGTCGAGTTACAGGTCAGATGTGAATCAGTACACGTGAGTGACGCGCTCCTGGATTACGTTCAGGCACTGCTCTCGGAAACCCGTAACAGCCGCTGGTTCGAATCCGGACTGTCACCGCGTGCGGGCTTGGCTCTTCTTGGCTGCGCGAGGGCCTACGCCTATATCGACGATCGAACGTTTGTAACCCCGGAGGACGTTCAGACCATATTCCCGGCGCTGGCACGTCACAGGGTAACCATCCCGCATGGTTCTGACGCCACCATAGAAGACCAAATGAAAGCGATGTTGAGGTCGGTCGAAATACCCTAGCAACGATGGCCATACGAGGCATATCCGAACTGCGGCACGACCTGGCACGGCGATTTAAGCACAAGCTGCGCGAGCGAATCAGGATACGCCGTGGCCCGGTAACACTGCCCTTTGAATTCGAATATCGGCACATCTTTGTTCTGCCGACTGCATTTGGTTTTGGTTTTGGCGTTTTACTGATCACGATGACTCTGGGCGGTCTTAACTTTAACAACAACTTGACGCTGATGTTGGTCTTCCTTTTGGCCGTGATAGTGCAAATGACAACGGCACTCGTTTATCGCAATATTGTGGGCTTGCGCATCGAATCAATCGTCTCGGAGGCTGTGTTCCGCGGCGATCATGCCGAATTCAAGATTTACCTGAGGAATGCTGCGGACAGGCCGCGATTTGCCATACAGGGCGGCATACTGCGTTCTGCTGATTGTATCGACCTGCCCCCCCTCAGCGTAAAAAAAATCACATTGACACACCCGACAACGCGGCGAGGCTGGCTGGAGATGCCAAGCTTCACCTTGGAGAATCGCTATCCATTTGGGATGTTTCGCGCATGGGTATGGTTTTTCCCACAGCAACGGTGCCTTGTATACCCAAGTCCCGCGAAAGACGCACCACCTCTTCCGGTCTCCGGAATAGGTCGATCGGGACGATCCCTTAAGGGCGATGGCGAACAGATTCACGGCCTTCGCGCTTACCGGACCGGCGATCCCCTTCGGAGAATAGCCTGGAGGTCGAGTGCGCGTCACGGTGAGTTGTATACACGCGAGATGGAACAACCGCACCAGGAATCCTGTCAACTGCGATGGGGCTCTCTGAAAGGACTGGACCCGGAATCTCGTCTTGAAATCCTCACCCGTTGGGTTTTACAAGCCGACCACCGTAACCTCCGATTCAGCCTTGAACTGCCCAGCCGTGTGATCCCTGCAGACCGGGGGCCGGAACACACGCGACGCGCTCTTGAAGCATTGGCCTTATTTGATTCATGAGTGATCGGCTTCAAAACAGTACTTA
>JBMTIF010000284.1:0-4046 GCA_049437045.1 Alphaproteobacteria bacterium
GAAAGGGTCGGCAGTTTGTCCCCCATGGCCAAAAGGTCATGCTCGCCTTTCCCGGTGGTGCTGGTTATGGCGAGGCCGGTGCGCGAAATCGCGCACATGTCACGCGTGATCTCGTAAGAGGCTACATTTCCGCGCAGTCGGCCAAGGACGACTATGGTTTGACGGACGAGGAAATCGCGGATGCGCTGGAGAAGGCTCGCTTAGGGGCTGAAGCCTAAAAAGTTTGAATCAACTAACAGGTCTTTTCCGAGTCACCCCTTGCTCCCTTGGCCAATTGTTCGCAGTCTCTGATCCAGTATTGGTTTTGGATCGGAGACGAGTTTTGCATCCCATAGACTTCGTGGAACAGGCACGGGCATTGGTTGCTCAGATGACTCAGCAGGAACGGGTGAGCTTGCTGTCGGGTTCAACGTTCTGGGATTTACAGCCCATCAAGCGGCTGGATTTGGAAACCATCAAAGTCGCAGACGGTCCGCACGGAATGCGCGCGCAGGATACCTCGCAGGGCAGCGCGCTGGGCTTGACACAGAGCGAGCCAGCAACCTGTTTCCCGACGGCAGTAACCCTCGCTTCATCGTGGGACGAGACGCTGGTGGCCGAAGTTGCCAAAACCATTGCGATAGAGGCTAAGGCCCAAGGCGTGTCCGTCATCCTTGGCCCCGGCGTCAATATCAAACGCAGTCCGCTCTGTGGGCGGAATTTTGAATATTTCTCCGAAGATCCGTTTCTGTCTGGGAAACTCGCAGTTGCCTTTATCAAGGGCGCTCAGGGTGAGGGAATTGGCACGTCGATCAAGCATTTCGCCGCCAATAATCAGGAAGACAGCCGCATGGTAATCGACACCTTGGTCGATGAACGAACCTTGCGGGAGATCTATTTCCCAGCCTTTGAGATGGCGGTGAAGCAGGCCCAGCCCTGGACGGTTATGCATGCTTACAATCGGATCAACGGTGTCTACTGCGGAGAGAACAGCTGGTTGCTCGATCAGGTGTTGCGTCAGGAATGGGGGTTTGACGGTCTGGTCGTCAGCGATTGGGGAGCCACCAATGAACGCGCCCGCGGCGTGGCGGCTGGTGCGGATCTTGAGATGCCGGCGAGCGGTGGGACGCACGACGGCAAAGTGCTCGATGCCTTGCAGATGGGCAGTCTGGCCCAAGAAGCTCTCGACCGCTGCGCGCATCGTGTGGTGGAACTCACGCTGGCCGGGCGTTCTGCTCAGCGCCCCGGTAGCTTTGATAAGCAAGCCCATCACGCTCTGGCACAGCGCGCAGCGGCGGATGGAGCTGTCCTGCTCAAAAACTATCGGGCGCTTCTGCCTTTCAATCCAAAAAAGAAGGTGGCGGTTATTGGTGGATTTGCCGAAAAACCTCGGTTCCAAGGCGCAGGTTCATCGCAGGTCAATACAACCCAACTCGACACCCCGCTCGAAGCTCTTACGGCCTATGCCGAGAAGCACGGCGGCTCTGTGACCTATGCCAAGGGCTTTGACCCCGACTATGCAAGCGACGATCAGAGCCTGATTGATGAGGCCGTTGAGGTCGCCAAGGGTGCTGATGTTGTGTTGGTGCTCGCCGGGTTGCCGGCGCTGTTCGAGTCAGAAGGTTATGACCGTTCGCATTTGGAAATGCCGGACCAGATCAATCGCTTGATTTCAGCTGTGGCTGAAGCCAATCCCCGAACCGCCGTCGCGCTGAGCAATGGCAGCCCGGTTCTCATGCCTTGGCTGGACGAGGTCCGGGCAGTGCTTGAAGTGTATTTGGCAGGGCAGGCCGGAGCTGGGGCTTTGGCGTCGCTCGTCTTTGGTGAAACATCGCCCAGTGGGAAGCTTGCTGAAACCTTCCCGCTTGCTTTGGACCATGTCCCTGCACAGTCTGACTTCGGCGCTCATGCACGGCGCGTGGTTTACCGGGAAGGGCTTAATGTCGGCTACCGTTACTTCACGACCTTTGAAAAACCGGTTCTCTTTCCGTTTGGATTTGGCCTGAGTTATGCCCGGTTCGGCTACGGCAAAGCGACCCTTGAAGCACCAGCAGCGGACCTGTCAGCGCCTGTAACTGTCACCGTCCCGATCACCAACAAGGGTAAAGTGCGGGGGGCAGAGGTTGTTCAGGTCTATGTTCGCCAAAAAGGGGCGAGCGTTTTTCGGCCTGACCGCGAACTCAAGGGCTTTGCCAAAGTTTGCCTTGACCCTGAAGAAACGGCAGAAGCCACCATAACGCTGGACAAACGTGCCTTTTCGTTCTGGGACAACGATGCTCAGTGTTGGCGCGTCGAGCCCTCGGAGTTTGAAATCCTCATCGGTGAATCAAGCGCGGTCATCCACCGAACGCTAACGTTCAAGGCCGATGGCGATAGCGGCTATAATACCCGCGAAGCATTCAATGGTGAGCAGCCGGTTGTCATGAGCGATGACGAGTTGAAGGCGCTGGGCTTAACCATCACGCCCATCGAAGGCAGTCGACCATTTCATCGGAATTCAACGATGGCCGAGATCCGTCATCACTGGCTTGGAAAGCGGATTTACGCGCAAGCAGAAGCTCAGATGCAGGGCTTTTTCTCAGACGACGACAACCCGGTCGTTGCGAAGATGGGCGAAGCCTTTCTGCTCGATTTACCGCTGCGAACACTCCAGACAATGAGCCAGGGCGCGCTGTCACAGCAGCGATTGGATATGATTATTGCAGTGATGAATGGTCACTGGCTCCGTGCCTTGAGATTGTTCTTGCAGCGATAAGCTCGCGGCGCTTCATATAAGCAATGGGAGATATTCGATAGTGAGTGAAAGTGAATTCGTGTAAACGCAGTATTTTGTTGACATATCAACGGAACATAATGAAACCTAATCTCGATTTTTTCGGACGGATTCAGTGCTTAGGGAGATGAGCGGTTGAGGGCAAAAAAGGCCATATTCTTCGGCTTTTTTAGCGATGTATCCATTACATTTGCCCTACAGCGTGTCTCGGTTTTTGGCGCAAAGGCGCGACCCCAGAGGGCACAATCGAGTGTTCCAGTCCCAACCCTATTCCACGCAAAAAAGAAGGTCTGTCATCGCGGGTTTGACGCGGTGCAGAAGGATGGACGTTGCCGTGGTTTTGCGAGGATCCTCGCAGTTAACTTTGATCACCGGATAGTCTCGCCTCCCGGGAAGTTCATTCCCGGTTGTCCGCGTTTTTCCTAGAGGAGAGCACACTTGAACCCGACGTCCAAAGCTTTGACGGATCGACTGAGTAATTTTCTTGCCGCGTTGTTCGTTGTTTTTGTCCTGTTTTTTGCTGGTCAGGGACCGCTGCAGGAACTGGTACGCTGGATCATTCCACTGATATCGGGTGACTGGGAAGAGTTAAGCCGACGCGATCAGCGTATGGCGCTCAAGACAGGACTGATCGGGGGGACGTTTCAGTTCCTGAAGATCAATTTCTACTCCAAGACAGCCGTATTCCTCGGAATGCCATTGTTGTTCTCTCTGATCATCGTGGCGCTCAAGTTCAGCAGCAAGTCGGGCGAAAGTCAGCCTGTGCTGCGGTGGGGGCTCGCGCTCATGAGTCTGCTGCTGCTGGGCTACTGGTTTGTGACAGTCTATGCGCGCGATCCGCAGTTGATCTGGGAACCGGGGATGATTGACCTGCTCATCTTCCCATTTGTGACCCTGCTGATTCTGTATTTCACGCTGCGGGAATATGGTTCGTTCATTGTCGGTTTTTCCGTCTTCTGGCTATTCTACCTGTTTCTCCGTGGGTTTATTCCCGAATGGGTTCCGGTGTTCGGTAGCGGTTCCGACGATACGTTTATCCAGAACTATTCCTTCATCGTACAAGCCGGTTGGGTCGATACCGGTGGTATCTTTGGTGCGCCCTTGCAGATTGTTGCGGGTAAGGTTCTGATCTTTATCGTCTTTGGTTCGGTTTTGATGGCCAGTGGAGCAGGGGACTTGCTGCTCAAGATTGCCAACCGGCTGACAGGCGGCATGATCGGTGGCGCGGCGCACGCTGCCGTTGCCAGTTCCGCCATGTTCGGAACGCTTTCTGGTGCCGCTGTCTCAAACGTCG
>JBMTIF010000285.1:0-4034 GCA_049437045.1 Alphaproteobacteria bacterium
ATTGACGCCCCCCCCGGGACACGGTTTCGATGACGCGTTCTATTTCTCCATCACCAGCTATACCACGCTTGGGATTGGCGATCTTTATCCCACTGGCGCGCTGAGGATTATCAGCGGGATCGAAGCCTTGAATGGCCTCGTAATGGTTGGCTGGACCGCGTCATTGACATATCTCTACATGGAGAAATTCTGGCATCTTGCCCCGCGCAAGCCGCGCGACAAGTAACGGATTCTCGGGCCTAGCACTCTGTCTCGGTTAGGATGGCTTTCAGCCTCGAAAGTGCCTGTGCACGCAATTGGTGCATGAGCGTTAATCGGAGTCATTGAAAACGCGCGCGATGGCGGGGGTCAGGAACCGATCATTGGCGGCTCGCACCAAAGCGACCCGGCGCATCTGGATTATTGGTGCTGGATTAGGGGTTGCTGCGCAAAACAAGGAAAGAACGAGAAGGGGCCGGAGGATTGCTCCACCGCCCCCTACATAACCCACATCGCTGTAGGAAAGACTTGATACGGACCATTCCTGGTCACGTTAGCCAATGGCCAGCCAGATCAAGCGCCCTCAACCTCTGCTGCGTCGATCTTCAGGCCTGGGCCCATAGTCGAGGTCAGCGAGATCTTCCGGACGTATTTGCCCTTCGAGCCCGACGGCTTTGCCTTGACCACAGCCTGTGTCAGAGCCTCGAAGTTGGCTTTGAGGTCTTCATCCTTGAACGACAGCTTGCCGATACCCGAATGAATGATACCCATCTTCTCAACACGAAACTCGACCTGGCCGCCCTTGGCGTCCTTAACGGCCTGCTCGACGTTCGGTGTAACCGTGCCCAGCTTCGGGTTTGGCATCAGGCCCTTTGGACCCAGAACCTTGCCCAAGCGGCCCACAACGCCCATCATGTCAGGTGTCGCAATCACGCGGTCATAATCAAGGTTGCCGGCCTGCATGTCTTCCATCAGGTCTTCTGCGCCAACCTTGTCAGCGCCAGCAGCCAGTGCCTTGTCCGCATTCTCACCCTTGGCGAAAACAGCGACCTTCACGTCCTTGCCTGTGCCCGATGGCAGTGACACCATGCCGCGAACCATCTGGTCAGCGTGACGCGGGTCAACGCCCAGGTTCATCGCAACTTCAACGGTTTCGTCGAACTTCGCCTTGTGCTCACGCAGCGTCTTGATTGCTTCGTCAACGGTGTACAGCTTCTCGCTATCGAGCGTGGCGAACGTCTTTTGCTTCTTTGTCAGCTTTGCCATGTTCTTAGCCCTCCACCACGTCGAGGCCCATCGAATGGGCAGAGCCTTCGATGATCTTGATTGCCTGGTCGATGTCATTCGCGTTGAGGTCAGCCATTTTGACTTCAGCGATTTCCTTCAGCTGCGAACGGGTGATCTTGCCAACCTTGTTCTTGTTTGGCTCGCCCGAACCCGATTTGATCTTCGCTGCTTTCTTGAGCAGGAAAGATGCTGGCGGTGTCTTGGTAACGAAGCTGAACGAACGGTCTGCATAAACGGTGATCGTGGTCGGGATCGGCGCGCCTTTTTCGAGGCTGTCCGTCGCGGCGTTGAACGCCTTGCAGAATTCCATGATGTTCACGCCGCGCTGACCCAGTGCCGGGCCGATCGGGGGTGACGGGTTTGCAATGCCCGCGGGCACTTGCAGCTTGATATAACCTTCAATCTTCTTGGCCACTTGTGGCCTCCTTTCACACTGTCAGATGCAAGCAGCGGAGATCCCGCACGCGCATCTTCATGTTAAGTGGTCAAACAGCGAGTTTCCTCGCCTCCCACACGAATCCCCTTCGGGAAGGCGCGCAGTTAGCGATTTCGCGGCGATTTGCAAGCAATATCGCACCTTCAATCCCTACAGGATGGAACACATGGAACACTGTACTGGGGCAGAAATTCCGCTTGGGGAAAGGCGCCTTGTCAAGAACGATTTGCAACTGGGATTCTGCGATTTTCATGGCCGCTTCTAAGGCAGTTTTTCAGCGAGTAGGAAAGCAGGGCGGATCGTCCGCAATTGGGGTGGAAAGCGGACGTAGCGGATTTTGCCATTTCCTTGACCGTAAAAATGGCTAAAACGGCAACGATGAAGAGTGTACTAGCCGACCTTCAGGCGATGTATCGCCATGCGTTCTCAAAGCGTGGGTTGGGAGGCGATCCGGGGGAAGAGTTTGTCGAGTTCTGGTGCAGAGATTTGGGCCTAGGTCAGAACGATTTCCTTGATCAGTTGGGGGAGAGTTTGGTCAATGCCTTTCTATCGGGATTCGAAGATGCCAACTTTTTCAGTTGGGCGGTGACCAACCTACACCAACCTATACGCGGCATGGTGCGAGAGCGATGCGAAGACAGCACCGGCGAGATTTGATCGTATCTACTTGGCTCTAGACCGTGTTGAATGGGCGAACGATCCCGACGCTAGTTTGCGCAAAGTCATCACAGAACTGGGGTATGCTTAGGTCTCAGAGGCTCTGTAGTTAAACGTCGGGCAATGGGTCGATTGCGGACGCAATCTAACCGACGCGGATCACACGAACCGCAGACACGAAAAAGGGCGCCGCAGCGGGCGCCCTTCTAGATTATCAATAACTGGCGAGGTTACTTGACCAGTTCGACCTGTTCGAACTCCAGCTCGACCGGGGTTGCGCGGCCAAAGATCGAAACCGAAACCTTGACCTTCTGCTTGTCGAAATCGAGTTCCTCGACTGTGCCGTTGAAGCTTGCAAACGGACCGTCGAGCACTTTGACCTGATCGCCAATCTCATAATCGACGCTGATCTGTTGTTTCGGAGCAGCTTTCGCTTCTTCGACACCGCCGAAGTAACGCGCAGCCTCTTTCTCGCTGATCGGCTGCGGCTTCGCACCCGAACCCAGGAAGCCGGTTACCTTGGGCGTGTTTTTGACCAGGTGATAGACATCATCGGTCATCTTCAGCTTCGCAAGAACGTATCCAGGCATGAACTTGCGTTCGACCTGTACTTTCTTGCCCCGCTTGACCTCTGTCACTGTTTCAGTCGGAACCTGGACGTCCTCAACCGCTTCGGCCAAGCCGAGACGCTCTGCTTCATGCAGAATCGTGTCGCGAACCTTGTTCTCGAAACCGGAATAGGCGTGAATGATATACCAGCGGGCCATCGGTGGATCAGTCCTTCAAACTTAAGCGAGCGAGAGCAGCCATAGCACGACTGCGTTGAAACCCGTGTCGACGCCGAGGAAAAACAGCGACAAAATCACCATCATAATGAACACGAAGATCGCCGTGCGGATCGTCTCCTCACGGGTCGGCCACACTACCTTGCTGGTTTCGCTGCGAACCTGGTTCACAAATTCAGCCGGTGATGTCTTGCTCTTTTTCTCTTCGGCCATGATGTCAGCCTTCATCCTCGATACAAATCGTTGCACTTCCGCTAGTGGGTTTCAGGTAGGGTTTCTCGCCGCCCCGAACAAGGTCCGGGAGGGGCTAAGAACTGATTCCAATGTCGGAAGACGGGGATGCAGATAGGCGGGGGACGGAGCAATTGCAAGCACAAGAAAGGCAGCATTGCGACTTGTGAAGTGCTGGACAGCACTCTAGCGTGCGGCGCTTCTTAACGGGTTGCTTTTGGGGAAGCCACAAATGGCAGTAGCAGATACAGCGGAGGTCAGCATGATCGACCGCGTTACCAACGTTTCGGATTTCATCTGGGGCGGGACATGGAACGGAGAGCTGGTTCCATCGCTATCCGTTGGCGGACAACCAATCCCGCCTATGACAATCATCTTGCTGGGCATTGGCCTGTACATCATGATCGGACTGAAATTCTATCCGATCCGCCAGTTAGGCAGCGCTTTCAAGGGCTTGTTTGCTGGCCGTAAGGGTGATGGGGATGGTGAAATTTCACCGTTCGCAGCGCTTTCGACTGCGCTTTCCGGCCAAGTGGGCACAGGCAACCTAGCTGGTGTTGCCACTGCAATTGCTCTGGGCGGACCCGGCGCGATCTTCTGGATGTGGGTGACGGCACTGGTTGGCATGGCGCTCGCCTTTGCAGAGGGTTCGCTGGCCA
>JBMTIF010000286.1:0-4033 GCA_049437045.1 Alphaproteobacteria bacterium
ACGTCGCGCTTGTCCGGGCCGAGGACAAAAATGTCGTCTCCTTGCCCGCCCCGGTAGGCATCACGACCGGCTCCACCGTCGAGGTAATCATCTCCCCGTCCGCCTTTCAGCACATCCCGACCAGCATCGCCGAAGAGCTCATCATCGCCAAGTTTGCCGATAAGCTTATCCCGGCCCTTGCCCCCGCTGATTTCGTCATGTTCGGCAGTTCCGACGAGGTGGTCATTGCTATCGGTGCCTTCGATGAAATTGAGAATGGCATCAGCGTCTTCTTCTTCTTCTTCTTCTTCTTCGTCCTCGTCTGCCTCGTCTGCCTCTTCCGCTTCACCCTCTTCCTGCTCCTCTGCTTCGTCTTCTTCGAGCTCTTCCTCTCCATCATCTTCGAGATCTTCGTCTTCGAGGCGCACAACGGTTTCGCGCTCATCAGGGTCTAGAAATGCAGGGGGGTCGACAAAGTCGATGGACTGCAAAATTGCTTCATCCAAGGCATCAAGGGGCTGATAAACACCAAGATCAAACTGGTTTGCCAGCGTCAGGTTTAGAAGCGTTTCGATCCCTTCACGTGGCGCTGTAACGCCACCCTGAAAGCCGCGAATGTCACTGTTGGTCAACGACAAACCGTTTTCAGATGCAAAGTGATCCAGCCGCACGCCGATAGAGGCTTCCTCACCTGTCCCCAGTGCGGTGATGTTATCCAGCGCAATCCGTCCGGAATAGGGAACATCCACAGCACTCTTTGAAACATTCCAGTAAGTCGAGTTCGCAAATGTCGAGAGCAGTTGGTCTTCGTAGGCTTGGGGCACCGTCGCCAGCAAACCTTCTTCTTCAAATCCCCTGTCGCCTTCATCACGGTCATCGGTGTGCAGATAATGAACCTGCAGGCCTTTTGTGGTTGCGTAGGCATCGTTGTTGTCGAACAGGGGAACGGGAACATGCTTGGTTCGAACCATGGTGCCGTCGGGTCCGATCAAGTCTCCATTTGGTAGGTTGGCAACATCGACGAGGCGCTCGCCCATGCCCTTTTCAACCAGTCCAAGCGACCAGTACATGTAGCCGTGACCACTGGCCCCCGACACCACGTTATCCTGCATCTCAACACCAGCGCCGTGGAGCCAGAAGCCGTCGCCTTGCCAGCCGTAGTCCTGGGCCTGCAGCCGGGCATCGGGCTCCTGCTCGGGATCAATTTCTTGTAATGTCGGGTTCAGATTTGCGTCTGGATTGATTGTGCGTAAGGCGATGTTTCCGCGAAAGGCACCGACCTCGTCCCCTGCTTCGGTGTTGAAGGCTGCGCCCGTGACGTCATAGGACACGTTGTTGGTAAATTCGACATTTGAAGAGTGATTGACGTAGCCCCAACCGGGCACATTCTGGACCACGACACCGTTGACCAGACCGGCTTCGCCTTCCTGATCGGTGCCACCCCGATGAAAGTGCAAGGCATATCGGCCACGGACGTTGTTACCGCCGAGGTCTTCTACCTCCACATGTTCTGCGCCAATAGAGCCTTCGTTTTCGGAGATAAGTACCCAGTCATCGAGCAACTTGCTTTTGTCGGTCCGGCCCATGTCTGTCACGGAAGCAAAGTTCATGTCCACGTCATTGGTGTGCATGAACATGATGTGTCCACGGTGAAGAACTGCATCGTTTTCTGAACTGATTTCAACGTTACGGCTGAGATTGGCGACATGCACGTCAAAGCTTGGGTCCGGCGCTACATGATCGAGAGCCAGAGGGTTTTCGAGAACGATGGTGGAGCCTTCAATCGAAGCGATGGTCACCTTTTCGTCGCTGTCTGGCTTATTGGCCTCTGTCCCCGCAATGGTCAAAACGTCACCCACGGCCCAGCCCGTGGGCACCTCTGACAGCGTGATTTCCGATGCACCTGCGACCGGATGCTGAGCCAGAGTATGAAAGGCTGACTTTTCAGCCCCATAGATCGTTGTTTCGCCATGAGCAAGCAGACCACGGCTGAGCATTGCGGGATCCCAATTCCGATCAATCGCACCATCATCTGCGATGGTTAATTTGGCAGAAACAGTTGGAGCAATTGGTGCCTCAGGGGTGCCTATGATGAGCTTGGAGGCTGGTCCAGTGACCAGCGTATCAACCTTCAGCTCCGTATTAACGTCGTTGGCGAAATTCAGTGTGCCGTCTACGCGCACTGTCTTCATCGACGCCGAGATCAGGCCATCGACGCGCACGTCAACCGCTTCAGGGATATGCACCTTGGCCCACTGTGTCGGCACCAAACCGCTTTCCCAGGTCGCAGGATCGGACCAGTCACCCGCCTGCACGGCGCGATGGGTCACGTCTTCCAGTGCAACCAGGCTCATTGAGGCCATAGTGTGTCCAACTGAGCCGGATGCAGAACCGTGATCTGAGTTCGCAAATACAGGTTGGACAAGGGTGGAAAAGAGAGCGGTAGATGAGCTGATAAACATGGTCTGTCCTTTGTCGTGAGATCAGGAAAGGGTCCAGCGAAGCTAAGCCTCCGCCAGATGGGGAATGGTGGTCTTTTTGATGCGAGCTGTTGGAATGCCGTTTGGTGGCAGGTCGGGGTGGTGTGTGGTTCGATAAGCCTTACACAGGCACCAGCAGGGTCCGTTTACGGACATCCAAAAATTTTTTGATTTCTAAAGTTTTTGAGACGGGATCAAACCATCGACTCTTGGCTCGGGGAACACCATTCCGTATCCCCGCGATACAGTTGATGCCCGATCTCGCAGCCCAATCAGGTAATGATTGCTCCGCCCGTGGTACCGAGCGCTGCATCCAGAGCCGTCGCTGCCGTATTGGACCCGAGTTCCAGCGTAAATTCGGCGTCATTTGTTGAAATCTGGACCGCTGTGCCAGCGCCTGCGCTGGTTACCGAAGCGGTAAAACCTGACAAATCGTTGACGTCGATTGTATCGCCATCCAGATGGTCAAAGTTCTGAATTACGAGGGAACCTCCGCCAGTACCCACGGCCCCCAGAAACACAATCGTGTCCGCAGACGAATCATTGCCCAAATCGATTTCCACTCGCGCGAAATCATGAAAGGGCGATGTTCTGGCCGCAGCATCAGCGCCAAAGGTCAGCGAGTCCGCACCGCTGCCCAAATTCACCACAAGCTCGCCTCTTTGCGCGGCGGCCTGCCCAAAACTGAGGACGTTATTTCCACCCGCGGTCAAGTCGATGGTCACGTAACCACGGAACGCAAGCCTATCGCCAAAGCTGATGTCATCCACGCCCGTGCCGCCGGTGTAGAGAATAGCGGGTGAATTCGTGGTGCCGGAAGACCATCCAGCAGATGCGCCCGCTTGGAACGTATTGGTGCCACCCTTGGACATATCGAAATTGGCCATGCCTGATTGAGCCAGATCCTCGCCAAAGGTAAGGGTGTCGTCCCCCGCGCCATCCAGATAAACCAAGGATCCAGTTTCACTGGCAGCTGCTGCTAGGACCGTAAGGGTATTGTCGCCCCCCGCGCGCATGTCAAAGCTCACCGAACCGGAGTATGCCAAGTAGTCGTCGAACGACAAAGTATCATCGCCGGGTCCGCCAATATAGTTCAGTGACCCGCTCGCATTTGCCGCAGAACTTCCGGCGTGGAAGAGATTGTCACCACCAGCGCGCATATCGAAGCTCGCGGAGCCGGAGTAAGCCAAATAGGCATCGAACGATAAAGTATCGTCGCCCGGTCCGCCAATGTAGTTCAGCGACCCGCCCGAATAAGCCGCAGAACTTCCGGCAAGGAAGAAGTTGTCACCACCAGCCACCATATTGAATGTAGCCATGCCCGTGTATGCCCCGGCTAAGGTGAGAGGGTCCGGGTTGGTAGTTGACGCGTCCAGATAGCCCACAAAGCTGTTTCCAGCCGAACCTGTGAACGTAGGCGTCGTGGCTGGCGTCAAGGCTTGGAAACCACTGTCGGATAGGAATTCCGGGGGTTCAGTCACATCGGTGACGTTGATGGTCAACAGTTGGGTGTCAGTCCCACCGTTCCCATCGCTGACTGTAATCTGAACTTCGTAGGAATTGTTACCGTTGGC
>JBMTIF010000287.1:0-4028 GCA_049437045.1 Alphaproteobacteria bacterium
CCTTTGTGACCACGACCGGAGGTCTTGCCCTTGCCAGAGCCGATACCACGACCCAAACGCTTCTTGGTTTTGTACGCGCCCGGATTGTCGCGCAGTTCATTCAAACGCATTTTCTGTCTTCCTTGCCTTGCGCACGCAAACCTCTGGTTCGCGCACTCGACTGAACATTAATGACGCAGCCTGATTTAGGCTGCTTCTTCCACCTGAACCATGTGCTTAACGACATTGATCATGCCACGCACAGCAGGCGTATCTTCGAGATCGCGGGTCTGGTGGCGCTTTTTCAGGCCCAGACCGACGAGGTTTGCTTTCTGCTTCTCGGTGCAGGAAATCGCAGAGCGAAGCAGGGTAACGCGTACACGCTTATCAGCCATTGTCTTTCTCCGTTACGAAGGAACAGCCATCCGCCCTTAGGCGTCAGCCATTGCCTCTTCGTTCTGTTCACCGGTCTGCAGCACTTCAGCGACCTTGATACCACGACGCTGAGCCACCTGACGTGGGGACTGCGTGCGGGTAAGCGCATCGATGGTTGCACGAACGAGGTTGTATGGGTTCGACGTACCGTTGGACTTTGCAACAACGTCGGAAACACCCAAGGCTTCCATAACGGCACGCGATGGACCGCCGGCAATAATACCGGTACCGGCTGGCGCAGTGCGGAACACAACCTTACCAGCACCAAAACGACCTTCAACGTCGTGGTGCAGTGTCCGGCCTTCCTTCAGCGGAACGCGAACCATGGACTTCTTGGCAGCTTCGGTTGCCTTGCGGATTGCCTCAGGAACTTCCTTCGCCTTACCGTGGCCCTGACCAACGCGGCCTTTGCCGTCGCCAACCACTACCAGAGCAGCAAAACCGAAGCGGCGACCACCCTTAACTACTTTTGCAACGCGGTTGATGAAAACCAGCTTTTCAATCAGCTCTGGGCCTTCGTCTTCGCGCTTGTTACGACGATCGCGACCGCCGCGACCTCCGCCTCTGTTATCATCACGAGCCATTCGACTACGTCCTTTTCAGTATTGGAACAGCCTTGGTGCTTTCTGTACGAGACCTGCGATGTCCGAATTGCCTCGGACCGGCCAGGTCAACACCGCTGTCGTTGGAGCCGCCGAAGCAGCCCTTAGAATCTAGAAGTTCAGACCGCCTTCACGCGCGCCATCAGCCAGAGCCTTGACGCGGCCGTGGAACTTGTAGGAACCACGGTCAAAAGCGACCTTATCAACACCAGCAGCCTTAGCGCGCTCAGCGACCAGCTTGCCAACCTCGGACGCCGCAGCGGTGTCAGTGGTCTTGGACAGCTTGCCTTTGAGTGCATTGTCGACAGTCGACGCAGCAGCCAGAGTTACGCCGCGGACATCGTCGATGACCTGAGCGTAAATGTGCTTGGAGGAACGGAATACGCTCAGACGCAGGCGACCGCGGGATTTGCGGGCCAGAGCGGAGCGGGTGCGGTTCGCACGATCAATCCGTTTTGTGTAACGAGTACGCATGATTCGGTTTCCCTTTGTGGAAGCCGTAAACCCCTCATCGGAGGTTTACTTCTTCTTACCTTCCTTACGAGCGATGTATTCGCCGGCATAACGGATGCCCTTGCCCTTGTAAGGCTCTGGCGGACGGTAAGCGCGAATTTCAGCAGCCATCTGGCCGATTTCCTGCTTGTCAGCACCTTCGAGCTTGATCGAAGTCGGCTTCTCACAAGTCACCTTCACACCCTTTGGAATCGGGTAGAGAACGTCGTGAGAGAAACCAAGCTGCAGCTGCAGATCGGAGCCCTTGAGTGCAGCACGGTAACCTACGCCGACCAGCTCAAGCTCTTTCGAGAAGCCTTCGGAAACACCGGCAACCATGTTTGCAATACGAGCGCGGGCCGTACCCCACTGAGCGCGAGCATCACGGGAGTCGTCGCGTGGAGAAACGGATACTTCGCCGTTCTCGAACTTCACTTCAACAGCGGCATTCGCCATGAAGCTCAACTCACCAAGCTTGCCCTTGGCCTTAACTTCCTGACCGCTGACGGAAACATCCACGCCAGCTGGAACAGGGACTGGGTTTTTACCAATACGAGACATGTCTCAGTTATCCCTTCTTAGAAGATCCGGCAGAGGACTTCGCCGCCAACGTTCTTTGCACGTGCTTCGCCGTCAGCCATCACACCCGAAGAGGTGGAGATGATCTGAACACCGAGGCCGTTACGGAACGGACGGAGATCGCCAATCTTGGTGAACACACGGCGGCCTGGGGTCGAAACGCGATCGAGTTCGCGAATCACCGGGTCACCATCGTGGTACTTGAGTTCAATTGTCAGCTCGGAGATGCCCTTGCGGACCTCAGCAACACTGTAACCGCGGATAAAGCCCTGTGCTTCCAGAACCTTCAGAACGTTTTCACGCATCTTGGAAGCGGGGGACTTAACGGAAGACAGGCGAGCGCGCTGACCGTTGCGAATGCGGGTGAGCATATCACCCAATGGATCGGACATTGCCATGTGCGTTCTCCTTACCAGCTCGCTTTGATGACGCCCGGCAGGCGACCAGTAGAGCCCAGCTCACGCAGGGCGATACGAGAAATGTTAAAGCGACGGTAGACCGCGTGTGGACGACCGGTCAGGCCACAACGGTTGTGCATGCGAATGCGCGAGGAGTTGCGTGGCAACTTCTGCAGCTTCAGCACAGCCATGAAGCGCTCGGACGGGTCCAGTTCACGGTTGTTGATGATCGCCTTGAGCTCAGCACGCTTAGAAGCGAACTTGTTTACCAGGCGCTCCCGCTTCACTTCGCGGGCAATCATAGACTTCTTAGCCATTATTCAGATCCTCTCCGCTTAGCTTGTGAACGGCATGTCGAAGGCAGCGAGGAGTGCTTGACCTTCTTCATTGTCTTTTGCGGTGGTCACGATGACAACATTCATCCCGCGGATCGTGTCGATCTTGTCGTACTCAATCTCAGGGAAGATGATCTGCTCGAGAATACCGAAAGAGTAGTTCCCGTGACCGTCAAAGCCCTTTGAGGACACACCGCGGAAGTCGCGGATACGTGGCATAGCCATCGTGATCAGACGATCGAGGAATTCGTACATGCGCGTGCCGCGCAAAGTCACCTTACAGCCGATCTTCATGCCATCGCGAATTTTAAAGCCTGCTTCAGACTTCCGTGCGACGGTTTCAACGGGCTTCTGACCAGCGATCAGGGTCATTTCTTCCATAGCCTGCGTCAGCACCTTGCGGTCGGTCACAGCGCCGGAAACACCCATGTTGAGAACGATCTTGCTCAACTTAGGAACAGCCATCGGATTGGCGATGCCAAGGTCGGCGGTCAGCTTGGGGACCACAACTTCCTTGTAATGGGTCTTGAGACGAGGTTCGCTCATTGTATCGGCGCTCCCTTACGCAATCACAGCGCCAGAGCGCTTCGAGAACCGCTCCTTCACGCCTGCATCATTGAAACGGTAACCAACGCGGGTTGCTTTGCCATCATTAGGGTCAATCAAAGCAACGTTGGAGATGTGCAGAGACGCTTCTTTTGGAATGATGCCACCCGCAGAATCCTGCGATGGCTTCTGGTGCTTCAGCACCATGTTAGCGCCTTGGACGATAACGCGGTTCGAGGAACGAATGACTTTCGTAACCTTGCCGCGCTTGCCTTTGTCCTTGCCAGCTGTAACGACGACGTTGTCACCGGTTTTGATCTTGAGCTTCATGGCTTAGAGAACCTCCGGTGCCAGAGAGATGATCTTCATGAAGTTCTTGGCGCGCAGCTCACGAGTAACCGGGCCAAAGATACGAGTACCAATCGGATCATTGTTCTTGTTGATCAGAACAGCCGCGTTCTTATCGAAGCGGATGGTGGAGCCGTCCGGACGCTGAATGTCGTAGGACGTACGCACGATAACCGCACGCTGAACGTCACCCTTCTTCACACGACCGCGTGGAATGGCTTCTTTAACGGAAACAACGACGATGTCACCGACACCAGCCGTACGGCGCTTCGAGCCACCCAGTACCTTGATGCACTGAACGCGGCGAGCGCCCG
>JBMTIF010000288.1:0-3996 GCA_049437045.1 Alphaproteobacteria bacterium
TTTGCGCTGGTTCACGCCGACCGTGGAAGTTGAACTCTGCGGTCATGCGACACTGGCGACTGCGGCGCTTTATTTCAGTGTTCTGAATTGGGATCAGCCAGATATTCGTTTCCTGACAAAATCCGGGGTTCTCAGTATCCGCAAAGCGGGGACCGGGTACGTCATGGATTTCCCGATCTTGCCGACACGGGAGCCGGTTACAGAAGCGCCTTTCCCCTTTGTTGACGCAGTGAGTGGCCCTGAATTCGCCATCTATGAGCTGGCCAGTTCAGCCGAGGTCCGGACCTTTGAGCCTGATTTCGCGCAAATTGCCGGACTGCATGCGGAGGGGATCATCATCACAGCCAAAGGCGACCCTGCCTTGGGTGATTCGACAGACATAGTCAGTCGCATGTTTGCGCCCAACATCGGCATTCCCGAAGACCCGGTAACGGGCGCAGCACACTGCGCGCTGGCGACCTTTTGGCCGCAAAAGCTGGGGAAAGACACGCTTACGGCAGAGCAAGCGTCGGCACGCCGTGGGACTTTGCAACTCAGCCTCAAGGGGGACCGGGTTGAACTCATGGGTCAGGCTGTGCTGTATCTCCAAGGTAAGATCACAGTGTAGAGGGCTGCCGCCATGAGCGCCGCGCCATCCTTGCTTCCTGCTGGACTAGAAGATCAGCTGCCCCCGTGGGCAGAAACTGAAGCGCAGGCGCTCAGCCAGATCCTCGAAACCGCCCGTGTGTTTGGCTATGACCGCGTCAAGCCACCCCTATTGGAATACGAAGAAACCCTGACGGCATTCGCGCCCGACAGTCTGCGCAAAGGCTTCAAGCTGGCCGACCCGCAGGCCGAGGGTCTGCTTGTCGTTCGCTCGGACAAGACAGGGCAGGTCATTCGTATCGCCCAGACTCGACTGAAGGACGAACCACGGCCATTGCGCCTGTCCTATGGTGGGCAAATTCTTCGGGCCAAAGGGTCCCAACTGCGCCCCGAGCGGCAGTTCACACAAGCCGGTGTGGAACTGATTGGGGTTCCGCAGGGTGCTGAGAGCCAAGCGCTGATCGAAATCATTGATTTGTGCATGACGGCACTGGCCAATGCAGGCGTGCAGGACGTGACCGTAGATCTCACCCTGCCGCAGGTCGCACGCGCGGCAGCGCAGTCCAACCCGGTGCTCGTTCAAGCGCTGAACGAGCGTAACGCTGCACTGGCCGAAACGGTCGGTGATGCGGCTCGTAGCGTGGTAAAGCTCATTACGGCTTTCGGCCCCTGGCGCGGGGCGGTTGAGGTCATGGACGAGGTTGAGTTGGGCAAGGACGTGCGCGAGCTGGAGACAGTTGCGGAAGCAATCGAGGCCCGTCACCCCGCCGTTGATGTTTTGGTAGATCCCGCTGAATTGCGCGGTTTCGACTACCACACAGGTTTGTCGTTTGTGCTCTATGCCAAGGGCGTTCGCGGTGAGCTTGGCCGAGGGGGTCTGTATCAAGCAGGGAATGAGCATGCGGCGGGCTTTACGCTCTACATGGATTCCGTCCTGCGCGCTGTTCCGGCCCAAAAGCCTCAGGAAAAAGTAAAAGTGGGTCTGGATGCGGACATTGGTGAAGTCGCACGCCGAAGGGCCGCTGGTGAAATCATCGTCGTGGATTTGGCTTAGCCGCCACACACACGTCATCTGAACAAAGAGAAGTAGATTTATGGCTAACGTAGCGGTCGTGGGCTCCCAATGGGGCGACGAGGGTAAGGGTAAGATTGTTGATTGGCTGTCTGAGCGTGCCGACGTGGTGGTGCGTTTTCAGGGGGGGCACAACGCGGGTCACACGCTGGTCGTTGATGACGTCACTTACGCCCTCTCGCTGTTGCCTTCTGGCGTCGTTCGCCCGGGCAAGCAAGCGCTGATCGGGAACGGTGTCGTGCTCGATCCCTGGGCGCTGGTGTCCGAGATCGAGAAGTGTCGCGAGCTGGGTTTGGACATTGACGAAAGTCGCTTGGGGATTGCTGAAAATACCCCTCTGATCCTTCCCGTGCATTCGGCACTTGACCATGCGCGTGAACGGGCTCGGGGCAATTCCAAGATTGGTACAACCGGTCGCGGCATAGGCCCGGCTTATGAGGACAAGGTCGCCCGGCGTGCGGTGCGTCTGTCGGATCTTGCCGATGAAGATCGCCTGAAATTGGCGCTGACCGAGTTGCTCCGCCACCATGCGGCATTGGCGCGTGGCATGGGCGAGCCGGAACCAGACTTTGAAGAACACCTGCGTTTGCTAAAGGAAATCGCACCCAAGGTTCTGCCGTACCGCGCTCGTGTCTGGCAGCAGCTGTCCGAAGCCAAGCGCCGTCGCGACCGTATCCTGTTCGAAGGTGCGCAGGGTGCCATGCTTGATATCGACCACGGTACCTATCCTTATGTAACCTCCAGCAACACGGTCGCGGGGCAGGCGTCTGCCGGCGCTGGTGTTGGTCCGGGGCAGGTTGGTTATGTACTGGGGATCACCAAAGCTTACACCACGCGCGTGGGTTCTGGCCCTTTCCCGACTGAACAAGACAACGAAGCCGGCACCCGTTTGGGCGAGCGTGGTCGTGAGTTCGGAACCGTCACGGGCCGCAAACGGCGCTGTGGCTGGTTTGATGCCGTTATGGTCAAGCAAGCGGTACAGATTTCTGGGATCAGCGGCATCGCCTTCACCAAGCTGGACGTGCTCGACGGATTTGACGAATTGCGCATCTGTGTCGGTTACCGCCTTGGTGATGAGCGCATTGACTACTTCCCCACCGCGCCCGATGAGCAGGCTGCGGTTGAGCCAATTTATGAGGTTGTACCGGGTTGGTCAGAAAGCACCTATGGCGCGCGGTCCTGGGGTGAATTGCCAGCCAACTGCGTGAAGTATGTGCGTCACGTGGAAGAGCTGATCGGGGTTCCGATTGCCTTGCTTTCAACCTCGCCCAAGCGGGAAGACACCATCCTCGTCCGCGATCCCTTCGAGGACTAGTGGAATAACAGGCACCAAAGGCAAGCGTGGGTTTGCCTTTGGTGCTGGGTTCTGGCTTACTTGTTCGGCATTTGATGCGATGAAGAACAACGGCGAACCGCGTGGCAAAACCCATCGAAAAGCTGCCGACTGGCAATAGAATTGCCCGCCGCGTAGGTGAGCAGGCGAACCGCTTGAGGTTTATGCTTTGGGGCGGCTCGTTGGGGCTTCTGACGCTGGTGATGGTCTGGATCGCTGTTTCTTCAGGTGAAGATCAATCCTATTCAGTGCGTTCCAACCTCAAAGGGGAAACTGTCGGCGAGCGGTCCAAGCATGCCTATGCCTATCAAGGCTTGGCCCGCCTTCTGCGCAGCGAAGGCCTTGGCGGACAGACGATCTACGGAAACAGCCCTTTAGGGTCGGTTGGCTTGCGAATCCTGCTTGAGCCCCAGCTGGTGAGTTCGGATCAGGATGCCCGACGCGCGTTCAGAGCGTTTTTGACGCAATCAACCGTCCCTGTCCTGTTGGTATCAAGTGTGAGGACCAGTACCAGCCGGTCCATCGACCTCGACAAAAACGGCCACCTGGTGAAGCCGCTACCAAAACCCCGCTCTGGGCTTGGTAGTCGCTTGAATGATGATCTTGGTTTCGAACGTCGGATCGAACAGCAGAATGGGCCGGTGCTGGGCCGCAGCCTCGGGTCCACCGTCGTCATCGACGATATGGTGCATTTCACCCAGCTTTGGACAGGTGCAAAGACCTGGAACATTGGGGGGAAAACGCTGGTTGTCCGTCAGCAGATCAATACCACTGAGGTCTATTTCCTTTCTGACCCGGACCTGTTGAACAATGCCGGATTGGCTAGAGCCGAGAATGCAGGTTTCGTCCTGTCATTGATCGAACAGATCAAAGGACCGGGAAGCGTGGTCTTTGACCACCGGGATATTCGGGTGGGCGGGGCGACCGGTTTTTCCTTTATTCGTCGCTTGTTTGATTGGCCGCTTGGAGTATTCACCGGCTCGGTTTTGGGACTGGCGATCATCCT
>JBMTIF010000289.1:0-3994 GCA_049437045.1 Alphaproteobacteria bacterium
CAAGTATTAGTCGTGCGACGTGTTAGCCTTTGCACCCATGAGCCGCAACCGCATAGTTATATAAATTTGGACCATGCTATAAAATTTTTTTACTAAAAACACTCTCAATGAGACTTATTTCTCGTTGAATCGGCTCCAACAAGTATAAATATGCCAATATGACCCATTTGTATGCACCCAAAAGAACAAAAAAAGAACTTTTTTGTTGACCGTATCGCGAATCGTTTCTTAACACAAACGAGAACAAAGAGTGATCAAACGGAAATCTCTACGTTTCAATCCACGATGTTGAGAGAGTGTTTTTATAAATGTCTGCAGCGCCACCTGATCCACCGGATCAGCAACTCAAAGATTTACGCAATCTAATCGCACAGGTGGAGCGCCGCCCTGCGCCCAAGCTGTCGCGAAAAGTGGCTGAAAAGCATGATGTTTCACCATATTTGACTTTTGGCGTCGCAGATATCGATGCGGCCTTGCAGGGCGGGTTGGAGTACGACGTTCTGCAGGAGATTCTGCCAGCGCGCACGGAATGGGACGACGGACTGACAACCGCATTCAGCGCCAGCTTGTTGGCCCGGCGCCAGCAGGAAGATGTACGTCTTCACCCCGGACGGAATCAGTCCTCACCCCTGTTCTGGATCGCGCAGCATGACACCACCGGCGCAGGATTGTCAGCGCAGGGGCTGGTCAGTCTGGGGCTGGACCCACAGGCGCTATGGCTGGTCAAAGTGCGCAATGACGCAGAAGCACTATGGGCGTTTGAGGAGGTTCTGGATCATCCGGATGCCTTGGGTGTTGTCTGTGAGGTCTGTCACCTTGAACTGGCGCAGTCGCACCGGCTGAATCTCAAAGCAGCGAATACAGCGCGAGAAGATCGCGGACGATTGCTGATCGCTTTGCGTCGTCATAAGGGTGCGCGACGTCCGCAAGCCAACCCAACAGCCGCCGCAACCCGGTGGCGTCTGGCATCGATCCCCCCGCATTTGCTTACCCCCAATGGCAAGGGGCAGGGCCGCCGAAATGCGCCAGAGCTGCGTCGCCCTGCTCGTGATGCTGCCGCCCTCAGTCTTGGCCCTCAAGATGCCGGGTTGGGGTCTGTTGCCGCTGGTTTGCAGGAAAACTCAGCTGGTTTTGAAGGCGTGCAGGCAGGGACAGCCGCTGACAGCATCAAGCCGCCCTCTGCTTACCACCCCATGCGACAGGTGCGCTGGCGCGCTGAAATGTTCCGTCAACGCGGGGGCGCGCCTGCCTCCTGGCTTCTGGAGTGGTCCTATGAGACGCATCGTTTCCGTCGTTTGTCCGAGCTTTGCTCTGTGGGCGCAGCCACATCCGGTTGAGGCCGGACAGGAACAACCTTGGGCGCTCACCGTCGAGCGGCGAAATCTGGTTATCGTACATGACGCCAACCGCGCAGCACGAACCACAGGCGCGACCCCGGGCCAACCCCTGACTGATGCCCGCGCAGTGGTGCCGGGCCTGCGTTCCATGAACGTGGATCCGGCGCGGATCGAACGGGCATGGCACCGACTGGCGCATTGGTTGACGCGCTATACCCCTTTGGTGGCCCTCGATCCAGCCAGCCCGCCGATGGATGTCGGCGGTGCTGCCGGGTTTCTGTTGGATGTCTCCGGGTGCTCGCACCTGTTTGGTGGCGAGCAGGGTTTGCTGGGTGATCTGGCGCAGCGCATGCACGATCAAGGTCTGTCCATCCGTGCGGCCATGGCTGACACTCCCTTGGCAGCCTGGGGACTGGCGCGCTGTGGTGAAGATCCGTTGCTGTGCGTTCCCAAGGGTGAGACGCTTTCGGCCCTGTGCCCCTTGCCCGTGACCGCGCTCAACCTGCCAGACGCGACGGTCGAGGCGCTGGACCGGCTGTGTCTACGCCGGATCGGTGATATTCTCACACTGGATCGCCAGGCGCTGGGGCAGCGGTTTTCCGAGAAACCCTCACGCAAGCAAGCGCTACAAGGCCGCACCACTGCTGAACGGCTGCTCGAAACCCTCGACCGGGCTTTGGGCAAGCGTCCCGATGCCATAACCCCCTTGTTGCCAGCGGCTTCTTACGCGGCGCGCAAGTTGTTCCACGAACCCATTGGGACCGCAGCGGGCATTGAGCAAACGCTGGAAGACCTGCTGGCGGCCGTCCTACCCATGGTTCGGCGCGCGGGACAGGGCGTGCGCTGGGCGACCGTATCACTTTACCGCGTCGATGGTGCGCGTCGCGATATTGATCTGCGCTGTCACCGGCCCACGCTTGAGCCAGGCCTGCTGCTGCACCTGTTTCGTGAGCAGACCGAGACACTGGACGTGGGCTTTGGTCTGGATGCCGTAGGGCTTTCGGTCCGACGGGCGGAGACGCTGCAGGAAAGTCAGGAAAGCCTGTTGGCACACAGTGCACCGAGCCAGCATCATCCGGTTCTGGACCGTCTGACCAATCGCCTGGGGATGGAGGCAGTGGCTCAACCCATGCTGCGCCGACGGCATGACCCCCGCGAAGCAGAGCTGCGTCAGGGCATCGAAACTGCACTGGAAAGCCCGGGCACTTCTGTCGTGGACATGAGTCAGCAACGCAGTGCGGCGGCGTTGGATCAGGATCTTGGCGATCCGGAAATCGCAGTCCAGGCGGGTCTGAATCGACCACCCCAACCTCGCCCGGTGGTTTTGCTCAGTGAGCCCCAACCGGTAACTATCGATGACCCGAAAGCCTTCACCAGCGGCCTGCGTCCGCCAAGCCGGTTTTTGTGGCGTCGACAAGCGCACCGTCTGGTGCGCTGGAGCGGGCCTGAGCGCCTGACCCCGGAGTGGTGGGATCGACCCAATGGGCATTTGGGTACCTTTGCCTCTCCCCACCGGAATCTGCCGGTTACCAAGGACTATTTTCACGTTGAGGATGATGAGGGCCGCCAACTGTGGATGGCACGAACCTGCAGCAGCCCGACTGCTCCTTTTGGTGATCGGGCAGGACAAGCGGCGGGCCGGCCAGAGTGGACCGTGGAAGGGCTGTTTGCATGACTCAACAGACTTCGGATCGCGTTCTGCTGCCCAGCCGCCGGCTGGCTTATGTTGAACTGCAGGTCAGCTCGAATTTCTCTTTTCTGCGCGGGGCCAGTCACCCGGATGAATTGGCGCTGGCGGCTGGTGCCTTGGGGGTTAAGGGCTTTGCGGTAACGGACCGAAACACCATGGCTGGCGTGGTGCGCGCGCACATGGCCTGCAAGGACGCGGGCCTGCCGTTTATCGTTGGATGCCGGCTTGATCTGATTCGCGATGCACGCCCGGAAACCACGGGTCAGCGGCATCATACCCGCGTGACACGGACACAGGCGAGACGCCCCTCTGGTACCGAACGCACCGCCACCGAAGTTCTGGTTGAGCCCAAGGATGCCCGTCCGGGAGGGTCCTTCCTGGCCTATCCCACAGACCGGGCTGCCTATGGTCGGTTGTGCCAGTTGCTGACTTTGGGGCGTCGCCGCGCGCCCAAAGGGGAGTGTTTCATTGATCGCGAAGACCTGCGCGCCCACGCCGATGGGATGATCTTTATTGCCTTGCCACCACCCACGCTGGACCCTGCGTTCATGATGCAACTCATCGATCTGCGGCATCAGTGGCAGGGACGGCTGTATTTGGGTGCGCATCACCATATGAGTGGCGATGACGAAGCCCGTCTCGACCAGCTTGCGGGTGTCGCGCAGCAGACCGGGGTGCCGCTGGTTGCCCTCCACGACGTGCACTTTCACACCCGAACCCGTAAACCGCTACAGGACGTTCTCACCTGCATCCGTCACGGCTGCACGATCGATACAGCCGGTACGCGCCTGTTTCCCAATGCTGAGCGCTGCTTGAAGACCCCGCAGGAAATGGCGCTGCTGTTTGCTCGCCATCCGGACGCTTTGGCGCGCACGGTCGAAATTGCGCGCCGGTGTCACTTTTCCCTCGACGAGTTGCGGTACGAATATCCTGATGAGCTGACACAGAACGGGCGAACCACGGCTGA
>JBMTIF010000290.1:0-3988 GCA_049437045.1 Alphaproteobacteria bacterium
TCTACCTGATCGCGCAGACCCTAAAACTGCTCGACACGCATCTGCTGCTCATCATCATCTATGCCCTAATGAATCTGCCGATCATTATGCTGATTTTGTACAACTTCTTTAAGGAAATTCCCCGCGAGATCCTGGAGGCTGGCCGTATTGATGGCGCCACCACTTGGGATGAGTTGCGTAGAATTGTACTGCCTCTTGCTTGGGGTGGTCTGGCATCAACGGGACTGCTCTCGATTGTTCTCGCCTGGAATGAAGCCTTCTGGTCCGTTCTTCTGACAACCACCAACGCCGCACCGCTCACTACGTTTATTGCCGGATACACCGCGCCAGAGGGGTTGTTTTGGGCAAAGGTCAGCGCTGCCTCAACGCTCGCGGTTGCGCCGATTGTGGTGTTTGGCTGGCTAACCCAGCGCCAGTTGGTACAGGGCCTCACCTTCGGTGCTGTGAAATAAGACCATGGCAACTGTTTCCCCCATCAAAGATCTGGATTTGACTGGCAAGGTGGCCGTCGTTACCGGCTGCAACGGCGGTATTGGCCAAAGCTCAGTCAGGCATCTCCAGGCTTTGGGAGCAAAGGTGCATGGAACCGATCTGGATCAGCAAAGCAGCCTCAGCGGCAGCGCACTGGAATCCTACAGACCGGCTGATCTGGCCGGCCAGGCAAGTCTTGATGCGTGCTGCGACTGGATTGCGGAGTTGAAGCCCGATATTCTGGTCAATAACGCGGCTCTTTTCGATCTTGGCTCCGTATTAGATGCAGGCTTGGACCAGTATGACCGCTTGTTTGCGATCAACGTGCGCGGCTTCTACGCCATCATGCAGGCAGCCGCCAAGTCTATGGTCGCAGCGGGCAAGCACGGGTCGATCATCAACTTTTCAAGCCAGGCGGGGCATCGCGGCGAAGCACTGGTTGCCCACTACTGCGCTACAAAAGCGGCCGTTATCAGCTACACTCAATCTGCCGCCCTCGCGCTTGCCGACTATGGCATACGCGTCAATGCCATAAGCCCGGGCGTCGTTGATACTCCCATGTGGAAGCAGGTGGACGCGCTGTTTGCCAAGGCCGAGGGCCTTGAAGTCGGTGAAAAGAAACGCCTCGTGGGTGAAGCCGTACCGTTGGGCCGGATGGGTGACCCCATCGACGTGGCCCGGGTCGTTTGCTTCCTCGCCTCTGACCTTTCTGCCTACATGACCGCTCAGACCATCGGGGTCGATGGCGGCAACGTGTTGAAATAGGGAGGATTAAATGTCGATCATCAGCCCTGAAATCGAATACGTAGACCGCTCCGAGGAGAGTATCCGTTACCTTGAGCACGGTTGGCCGACGGATCTCTGTCGCTGGCACGCGCATGCGGAGTACGAGCTGCATCTCATCCTTGAAACCAAAGGGCGCGCCTTTGTCGGCGATTACATTGGTGATTTTCAGCCCGGTGACCTCTTTCTTACTGGCCCTCACCTCCCCCACAACTGGGTCACGGACAGCTACAATCACCCCGTCGTTGAAACTCGGGACATGTTGGTCCAGTTCAGTGATGAAAGCATGCAGAGGCTTATACGCGCGTTTCCAGAGTTTCGCGGCCTGCCCGGTATGCTGGAGCTGTCGCGCGCTGGTCTAAAGTTCAAGAATTTCCCCAAGAACCGGGCGATCCAACACTTCAAGAATATTCGCGCGTCCAGTCAGATCCGCCGTGTGCTCGCTTTTCTCGATTTTATGGAAGAACTGGAAGCCTCATCGCGGCTGGAAGTGCTGTCGGTGGGCAAGGCAGGAACCGTCAGCGGCGGCAAGCGACAGTCGCAAATTGGGGAAGCAGTGGACTTTATTGTTTCTCACTTCGAGGAAGAATTGTCCGTTTCCCGCGTGGCCGACATCGTGGGTTTATCTGAAACCAGCTTTACCCGTCATTTCAAGAACATCACCGGGCACCGCTTCACTGAATTTGTGAACCGCGTCCGGGTTGGAGAAGCCTGCCGAATGCTGGTTGAGACTGAAGATCAGGTTTCAAACATCTGCTTTAACGTCGGCTTTCAAAACCTCGCCAATTTCAACCGTCAGTTCATGAAACTCAAAGGAGTAACCCCAACGCAGTTTCGCGAACAAACGCGGAGCGGTCTGTCTGCAAATCGCGCCGTCCCTTTACAGTCCAAAAGCATCGAAAGTCTGAATTACTGATGTCTCGAACGTTCCACAAATCGACAAACGACACGTTGACGCTAGACACGGGTGTTCTGCATCTGGGTTTTGGTGCTTTTCACCGTGCGCATCAGGCTGAATATTTTGACCGTCATATCGAGCGTACGGGCGACACACGATGGGGCATCACGGCGATCAAACAGGCTGCGAAGCGAGACGGTTACATCCTGCGTCGCTTGGACAATGCAGGTCATATCGATGACCGACTGATCCACTGTCATGCCGGTTTCATGGATTGGAATGCGGATCGCGCGGCAACTGAGCGCGCCATGGCACAGCCGAACGTCAAGGCCGTGACCATGACGGTGACGGAAGCGGGTTACAATCTCGATGGCAAAGGAATACTCGACCTATCCGATCCACGGATCAGCGCCGAGATCAACGGACAGCCCGGTGAAACGGTCTATTCCTATCTGACTCAGGGGTTGCGACTGCGTGCTGAACTGCTGGACGCGCCCATCACGCTGCTGAACTGCGATAACATCCGCCGTAACGGCAAGATGCTGTCACGGAACCTGCTCGCTTACCTGGAAGCACTTGGTGATACGGATCTAATGGCTTGGGTGAAGGAAAATGTGACTTTCCCTTCCTCAATGGTTGATCGAATCACGCCCCAACCATCGACGACTCATCACGCGGAAGCCAAGGCTTTGTATGGTGAAAGTCTCGACCTGGGTCCGACAATTCACGCGGAAGATTTCATTCAGTGGGTGATCGAAGACAACTTCGCGAACGATTTTCCTAATTTGCGCCCCGAAGACGTGACCATTACCCCGGATGTTGACCCTTACGAGGAAACCAAAATTCGGGTCCTCAACGGTGGTCACACAGCGCTGGCCTACATGGGGGCTCTTGGTGGCTTTGAGCGGTTTGACGAAGTTATGGCCCATCCTGAAGCCGCTGAACACTTTCAGTTGTTCGAGCAAGAAGAAGTCATGCGCGCCCTGCCTGAATCGCTGCCATTCAATGTTGAGACTTACATCGAAACCGTATCAAAACGGTTTAGTAACAAGCACATAGCCGACAGTGTAGAGCGAATTGTCTCGGACGGTTTTGCTAAGTTTCCCCAGTTCATTCGCCCAACAATCCGCGGGTGCCTCGAACAGGGTCACGTGCCGCGCTACAGCCTGAAGTCCATCGCCAGTTGGTATCACTTCACGCGTGCGAGCTTGAGCGGCAATACAGACATTGCTTATCGGGAACCAAACATCGAGGCGTTGAAGTCTCTTGTCTCAAGCGACGACCCCTCAGCATTCACAACGAATAATCAGCTTTGGGGCGACCTGTCGACGCTTTACCCGATGTTCTCAGAGGAACTGGGAAAAGCGATAGACGGCTATGAAATCCATCAAGGGGTTTAAGACGCTGCCTCAACGGCATCAATGAACGCTCGAATCTGCCAGACAACTCGCTGCTGCTCCGCCCTCGACGAGGTTTTGCACCGCACGCTCAGCTTTGGGCCGTTGGCCGATTGCAGTTCTACGTCGCTTGTGCCTTCAAAGGTAACCAGCTTTAGGTGCTGAGCCTGAATTAAGGCTTCGATCCTCGTGTGAAGCTGATCTGCATTCGGAGACTGCAAAAGAAAGCTGTGAGCTGGTTTGATTGAAGGCTCTATTCGGATTGGGACTGGGTTCACTTTGGGGCCTTTCAGCGAGCTTCAGAGTGCAGAAAAACGCGAATTCAAAACTTAATTCACAATCTGATACTTCACTAAATCACAGGTACCTTCAAGGATTTTTAGTGTTTTTACATCATAAAATAGCTGAGGAAATTATTGAAAAAATATTTGAGGTTAAA
>JBMTIF010000291.1:0-3972 GCA_049437045.1 Alphaproteobacteria bacterium
CCGGGAAGCGCCGCACATCATCCTGATGGACGAACCAACCAACCATCTGGATGTCGACAGCCGACAGGCGCTGGTGCAGGCCATTAACGGCTACGATGGGGCAGTCATCATCGTGACCCACGACCCCCATCTGGTGGAACTGACCGCTGATCGGCTGTGGATTGTGCGGCACGGCAAGGTCGAGCGGTTTGAGGGCGATATGGCCGATTATCGTCGCGAGCTGCTTTCTGAACGCCGGAATACACAGCGCGAGAACCGCGGCACGGGAAAAGCGGCCACGGCAACCTCAACCAGTACCGACGACGGCCAATCCGCCGAGGACCGCAAAAAGGCGCGTCAGGCCTCAGCCGCGGCCAGAGCAGCGCTCAAGCCACTGAAAAACAAGGTTTCTGCGGCGGAAAAACGGGTCGAAAAGATCCAGACCGAAATCAACAAGGGCCACGCCCTGCTCGCTGACCCCACGGTCTACAGCGACCCCGCCAAGTCGGCAAAGGTGCCCGGTTGGCAAAAGAAACTCGGCGAGCTGGAAAAGATGCTCGAAGAAGCGGAAGAGGAATGGCTGACGCTGGAAGCTGAGTTGGAAGAGGCTGAAAGCTCGGCGGCCTAAACCGTCGCCATCAGGTATTCCAGCCCGATCAGATCTTCGCAATCGTCCGTGGTGATAAGCACCAGCCCCTCGGTCATGGCCTGGGCTGCGATCATGTTGCGCAAGGGATCGGAGACTTCGCTGTCTCGTTCAAACGTCGCGGCCAGACGGGCGGCGGCGCTGGAGATGTCGAGCTCCCGAAACTGATAGACGAACTTCACCTGCTTGAACCGCTGCACCAGTGGCTCGACTTCGGGCAGCAAGCCTTTCGAATACTTGTACGACAGCTCGTACACCGACGCAGCCGATACACAGACAGGGGCGTCCGTATTCTGGATCAATTGTGCGACAGACGGGTCCAGCCGGGGATCATTATTAATGAACCAAACCAGCACCACCGTATCCAGAAGGTACCCTTTAGGCTCCGTCGTGTTCATCGCCACCATCAGCCTCCTATCTCAGATGCAGCAGGGTAAAGCGGCGCGAGAATTTCATCGGGGTTGGCTGGTTCAATACGGCCAAAATAGCCCGGCGCAGGGCGATTTGATGAGCCTTCCGTCGGCACAGCAATGGTGCGCGCAGGCATGCCGTTCTTTTGGGTCGACAACTCAGCGGCTGCCGTTGAAGACTGGTGTTCGTTCATAGAAACTGGCCTCTTCGATACCCATTTCTAAACAGGGTTAAATTGAAACTCAATCATGAAGGTCGCACTTATTCGAAAATTAGTATCTATTTCTGCTTTTCCCAACCGCCACGCTGATTTTGCTTCCAGTAGCTCAGCTCAGTGACGGCATCCTGCCCCTTGATTTCAGACCAGCGTTGGCGGGCTTCGATCACGGCAGGCTCGTGCCGACCATCGAACAAAACGCAACAGACCTCAAAAGCCTCAAAGCCATCTGTCGAGGCACCGTCGGTGACGAACAGATAGGTCCCTGCGGCCGGATTATCCAAGCCGGTTGTGAGCCAGACCGGTTGCTGTTCCGCAAACCCGATTTCTTCATGGCCGTGGGGAATGAATTCGGCATCATCGAAGGTCCAAAGCGCTTCATCGAGATCAGCCAATCGCTCGGGCGTGGAACAGCGCACCACCGCACGCGCTTCGCGTTCCAGCGTTCGGCGCAACATGACCGGCAAGGCGTCTTCCAGTCGAGATCGCTGTAGGTGATAAAATCGAACGTCGGTCATGATCGGCTGTTACTGCTGCTGTTGCCTTTGCTGTTGGCGGCCAATGCACGGGCCATAGCATCCATGTCCATGCTGGTGCTGAGTTCTGTTTCATCACCGATGGCTTCATCAATCAATGCCGCAGCGCTGCTGTCGAGGATTTCATCAGGCGCGGAACTGGCCGAAGCAACCCCTTCTCGCCCGATATCCAGCATGACTGGAACCGCCATGGGTGACACACGCGGCAGGTGGACATGCTCGATCCGACCTTGAAAGCGCACCAGCATATCGGCCAGACGGCTCACGTCCGTCAGCCCCCCGGCTGCATCCTGCCGTGTGGCGCGGAGCAAAACGTGGTTAGGCTCGTGACGGCGCAAAACGTCGTAGATGATATCGTTGTTGAACGTGACCTGTCGCCGGTTTTTCTTCGGGCCCATGACGTTCTGTTCGATCAAACCACCAATGACCGCACAGCGGCGGAACGTACGCTTGAGCATGGTGCTTTCATCCATCCATGCTTCCAGATCATCGCCCAGCATGTCCTGATCGAAAATCTCTTCGACTTGCTCGCGGGTCTCTGGCACGCGCAGGGACCAGGTCGCGATGCAGTAATCTGACGCCACAAACCCCAAGGGCGCGTAGCCAAAGCGCTCAAGGCGTTTGGTCAGCAGCATGCCCAGCGTCTGATGCGCGTTTCGACCCTCAAAACAGTAAGCAACCAGATACATGCGGTCGCCGCGGGGAAAGGTTTCGACAAGCAGCTTTTCTGCCGACGGAAGCAGCGATTTTGCCTGCTGCAACTGCAACCATTCGCGGACAGGATCGGGCAGTTTGGGCCACTCAGCCGGGTCTTCGAGCATAACCCGAACCCGGTCAGCAAGATTGGCTGTCAACGGCTGGCGCCCCCCGCCATAGGCCGGAACGGCAGGATCGCGCAGGCTGCGCGGGGCGTTGCGGCAAATCAGGCTGGTTTCATCAATCTTGATGAACTCCAGCAGCCGCCCGGCAAAAATAAAGGTGTCTCCGGGCCGCAAACCATTGGCAAAGTACTCCTCAACCTCCCCCAGCGACTTACCGTAACCATTGCCCAAGCGAACTTTGAGCGTGGTCGCCTCAACGATGGTGCCAATATTCATGCGGTAGCGTTTGGCGTGGTGCTGATCCGCTATACCGCGTCGGCCATCGCCAAGGGTCACCAAACGCTTGAATCGATCATAGGCCCGGAGCGCATATCCACCGTCAGTGACGAACTTCAGCTTGTCGTCAAAATCCTCGCGACTGAGATCGCGGAAGGGGCGCGCGGTGATAACCTCGGCGTAAAGATCACAGGGGTGAAAGGGCCAGGCGCAACTCATACCGATGATATGCTGGGCCAATACGTCCAGACCGCCGGGACGGATGGGGTCACCGTCAAGTTCCTCAGCAAAAATGCCATCCATACAGGCCTGACACTCCAGCACTTCGAACCGGTTTGCCGGGACCAGAACGGCGCGGCTGGCTTCATCAAAGCGGTGATTGGCGCGTCCAATGCGCTGCATCAACCGGCTGACGCCCTTGGGCGCACCGACCTGAACCACCAAATCCACGTCACCCCAGTCGATCCCCAACTCCAGCGAAGACGTCGCCACGACCGATTGCAGCGTTCCTGCGGCCATCGCTGCCTCAACCTTGCGCCGCTGCTCCCGCTCCAACGAGCCGTGGTGCATGGCGATGGCCAGCCCGTCTTCGTTCAACCGCCAAAGCTCAGCGAAACACAGCTCAGCCTGCGCGCGGGTGTTCACGAAAATGATCGACATCCCCGCATCGCGGATCAGGCCGTATACCCCTTCCATCGCATGCACGCCCATGTGCCCTGACCAAGGCATGTGCACGTGGTCTTCAGGCGTGAGAATGCGGATGTCCGGCTTTTTCTTGGGCCGCCCGCGAACATGGACCACACGATCCGAGGGGCGACCATCGGGCGAAAGCCAGTCCAGCAGCACCTGCTCCTCCGCCACAGTCGCTGACAGACCCACCCGGCGATGGTTCGGGGCCAAAGCCTGCAGCCGCGACAGCCCCAGCGAGAGCAGAACCCCGCGCTTGTTGGGGGCCAGAGCGTGCAGCTCGTCGAGTATCACACAGCGCAGACTGGCAAAGAACCGGTCACTGTCCTCCAGCGACAGCAACAGGGCGAGGCTTTCTGGCGTGGTCATCAGGATGTTGGGCGGCTTCTCGCGCTGGCG
>JBMTIF010000292.1:0-3958 GCA_049437045.1 Alphaproteobacteria bacterium
TGCTGCCGACCATTCAGGATGGCGTGGACGGGGTGAATTTTGTCGAGGCTTGTGTGGCATCATCAAAGGAGGATGGTGCCTGGAGGACACTCTAGGATGTACATCGGACTGGATTTGGGAAGCTCCGGGCTTCGTGCGCTGTTGATTGACGATCAGCAGCAGGTGCGTGGTTCAGCAGAAGCACACTACGACATGTTACGCCCCCATGCGGGGTGGAGCGAGCAAAACCCAGCCGATTGGATTCAAGCCACCAAATCCTGTTTTGCTGCTCTGAGAGCAGATTTTCCTAATGATTTGAGCGCTGTACGCGGTATCGGCATTTCCGGACAGATGCACGGAGCAACCGTGCTGGACAAAGCCCGCAACGTACTGCGGCCCTGCATCCTCTGGAATGATACACGAAGCGCGGCCGAGGCAGCGGAACTGGATGCCAACCCGCAGTTTCGTGCGCTGACCGGCAATATCGTGTTCCCCGGCTTTACCGCACCAAAACTCGCATGGATGCGCAATCATGAACCCGAATTGTTTGCGCAGGCGGATTTGGTTCTGCTGCCCAAGGACTACCTGCGACTTTGGCTGACCGGCGAAGAAGTGGGGGATTACTCCGACGCGGCTGGTACGTCGTGGCTGGATGGCGGAAGTCGGCGCTGGTCTGCCGAGCTGCTCGCCGAAACGGGCCTGAAGCCTGAAAACATGCCGCGGCTTGTTCATGGTTCTGATGCATCGGGCATGGTTAGGGACGCGGTTGCGCGCGATCTGGGGCTGCCTGCTGGCGTTGTGGTGGCTGGCGGTGGGGCAGACAACGCGGTTGCTGCCTGCGGTATTGGCGCGGTTAAGGGCGGGCAGGGGTTTGTCTCGTTGGGCACGTCCGGCGTTCTTTTGGCGGCGATTGACCAATGGGCGACCAGCCCGGCACAGGCGGTCCACGCCTTTTGCCACGCTGTGCCAGATGCCTGGTACCAGATGGGTGTGACACTGTCGGCAACCGATAGCGCGAACTGGCTTGCCGGTGTCACCGGGCATTCGGTGCCCGATATGGCAAAATCGGTGGGTGAGCGGCTTAGTGGGCCGTCTGGGGTGACGTTCCTGCCCTATCTTTCCGGTGAGCGGACACCGCACAACGACCCGACAATGCGCGGGGCTTTTATTGGTCTGGAGCATCAATCCGACAGCGCTGTGCTGATGCAAGCGGTGATGGAGGGCGTTGCCTTTTCCATTGCGGATTGCATGGACGCGCTGAAAAGTTCAGGCACTGCGATAGACACCCTACTTGCCATTGGTGGCGGTTCGCAGTCGCGGTTCTGGGTAGAAACGTTGGCTACTGTGCTGAACCAGCCAATCGGTTTGCTGGCTGGGGGTGAAAACGGCGCAGCCTTGGGCGCGGCCCGGCTGGCCATCATGGCGGCAACAGGGGGCGGTACGGCTGAGGTGATGCACGCGCCCGTGGCGTCCGAAACCATTGATCCGTGTGTTGAACACAGTGCAGCTTATGCTGACGCTCTTGCACGCTATCGGCGACTTTACCCTGCGCTCAAGGCCGCTCTCTAACCCGTAACGGAGCGCATCATGGTTGCTCGAAATCCCATTCTGCCCGGCTTCAACCCCGATCCATCATTTTGCCGGGTTGGCGATGATTACTACATCGCCACGTCGACATTTGAGTGGTACCCGGGCGTTCAAATCCATCACAGCCGCGATCTGGTGAACTGGGAGCTGGTCAGCCGACCGCTGGAACGTGCCGACCAGCTCGATATGCGTGGAAATCCAGACAGTGGGGTAATCTGGGCGCCGTGCTTGTCTTATGCAGATGGGCTGTTCTGGCTGATTTATACCGACATGAAACGGCTCGATGGCAACTACAAGGATTCCCACAACTATCTGGTGACCTGTCCGACCATTGACGGGGAGTGGTCAACCCGGACCTATATGAACAGCAGTGGTTTCGATCCATCGCTGTTCCACGATGATGATGGGCGCAAGTGGTTCGTCAACATGGTCTGGGACCATCGTGGCTACATGGAAGAACGCGCCCCGCCCAGGGGCATGTTCAACGGAATTTTGCTTCAAGAATACGATCACGACGCTGGAAAGCTGATTGGACCGATAAAGCGGATTTTCGGCGGTTCACCCCACGGCATGACCGAAGCGCCGCACTTGTTCAAGCGGGGTGAGTATTACTATCTGGTGACGGCTGAGGGCGGCACAGGATATGAGCACGCTGTAACCCATGCGCGTTCGCGGTCTATTGATGGTCCCTATGAGCTGCATCCGGACTGGCATCCTTTGACGGCGCGCAAATCGCCCGAAGCCTTTGTTCAGCGGGTCGGGCATGGGCAATCGGTCGAGACACCGGACGGTCGGACATTTCACAGCTTTCTGATGGGGCGCCCTTTGCCGGACGTGCAGCGCTGTCCCATGGGCCGGGAAACCGGGGTTCGAGAGATGGAATGGCGCGACGACGGATGGATGTACGTCAAAGGCAATTCCGGCGATCTGCACCGGATATTTGCCGATGACGCCGATGCCCCTGCGGTGCTGGAACCGGAGGAAGAACGCCACTACAGGTTTGCTGAAGACCACTTGCCCATCGATTTTCAATGGCCGCGCAGCCCGGCGCATGAGCGTCTGTTCTCCGCTGCAGCGCTGGATCGTGGTTTGCGCCTGTATGGGCGGGAAAGCATTGGGTCTTGGTTCGAACAAACACTTGTCGCTCGCCGACAGACGGCTTGGCGCTACAGCGCTGAAGTCACACTGGATTTTGTACCCGAGGGCTATCAGCAACTCGCTGGTCTGGCGACCTATTACAACCGGTTCAAGTTCCACTATCTTGCCGTCACGCTCAACGATGCGGGGCAGCGAGTTTTGGTGATCCAGTCTTGCCCCGGCGATTATCCGGAAGGCGGTGTGATCTTCCCGGTGGGTGAGGGGATTGTTCTGCCGGATGGTCCTATTCGACTGGGCGTGGACACGCGCGGAAGCGTTCAGCAGTTCCGCTGGGCGACGCTGGATGGCGACTGGCAGGCGGTGGGTCCAGAACTGGATGCATCAGTCCTCTCGGACGAAGGCGGCAGGGGTGAACATGCGTCTTTTACCGGGAACTTCGTCGGGATGGCCGCAAACGACCTGACAGGCCGGGCAAAACATGCCGATTTTTTCGATTTTCGTTACGCCAATCAATCCAGCGGCTAGTCACCTCTTGCAGTCTTGTTAAGCTTTCTTTGACGGTTTCCGGAGAGAGGAGCGCGGCAGCATGTCGATCAGTTTGAATGGCAAGTGGCAACTGGCTTTTAACGATGAGCAAGTCGCTTGCGCGTTGCCCGGTGATATTCACTCGGCGTTGCTCCTTCGCGGACTGATCCCTGACCCCTATTTTGCTAGCAACGAAGATGCTGTGCGCTGGGTCATGGAACGGGAATGGTCGCTCAAGCGAACCATCGACATTGATGAAAAAGATGCGCTTCGGTTGGACCAGATTGAGCTCGATCGCGTTGACACGCTGGCGACTGTTCGGATCAACGGCATAGAGGTCGGGCGTTGTGACAACGCTTTCCGGCGCTGGCGATTTGACCTGAGCCAAGGGGTGCTAAGGCCCGGTGAAAACGTGATTGAACTGGCGTTTGACAACCCCGTCGCGGCTGCCAAAGCGCTCAACGAAGCTCAGGATTACTACGTTCCCTGGCATTGGAACGTGAACCTGCCTCACGCCAACCTGATCCGCATGATTGCCTGTGACTGTGGGTGGGACTGGAATATCTGCCTGACCCCGCTTGGCGTGGCGGGCGACATGATGCTCCGGCAGGCTGGTACCCTCAGTCTCGACTATCTCGACGTGCGCCAAACCCACCGGGAAGATTCTGTCGATCTGGTGCTGACGGTCTCCGGTGCGCTCTATGACCCCGACGGGCTCGAAGGGCTGAGCGGGATGCTTCAGGTGGATGGGCAAGAGCTGCTACTGGCC
>JBMTIF010000293.1:0-3945 GCA_049437045.1 Alphaproteobacteria bacterium
GATGGTGAGATTAAGCTTGATCGTATGGTCCCAGTCGTCGACCTGCACCTCATCGGCATTCACGCGCGTGTTGACCCCTGCCGCGTTGACCAGAATGTCTGGTACACCGAATGGCTTTGCGATTTCAGAGGCGAGGTCAGCGCAATCGGTCTCGCTCAGTAAATCCGCCGCGATAACAGCCGTCTCGCCCGATGCAGCAGCCGACCAGGCGTCCAACTCAGCTTTTCGTCGCGCAACACCGACTACTTTGGCCCCTGACGCCGCTAGAATGGTCGCAGCAGCCTGCCCCAGCCCGCTGCTCGCACCGGTCACACAAGCCACTTTGCCGGCGAGTGAAAACAGCGCGGCAGAAGTCATTCAGTCGTCTCCCTGAGCGCTGAGGTCAAAGTTTTCACCGGGGAAGTATTTGGCGAGCCTTACATCAGCGGCACGCGCATGCCCTTCCATACCTTCCAACCGCGAAATCCGGGCCGTTGCCTGCCCCACCTGCTTCATGCCTTCGCGCGTTGCACGCTGCCACGTTACGACTTTCATGAATTTGTGCACGCTCAAGCCACCGGTGTATTTGGCTGCGCCGTTGGTTGGCAGAACGTGGTTCGGGCCTGAAGCCTTGTCACCAAAGGAAACCGTGGTTTCTTCGCCCAGGAACAAGGAGCCATAGTTCCGCAACCGATTAAGCCACCAGTCCAGATCTGCGGCCTGTACCGTCAGATGTTCGGGAGCATAGTCATCGGAAACCGCTGCCATTTCTTCGCGGGTGGAGCACAGCACGACCTCTGCGTAATCCCGCCAAGCTGCGGCGGCATTGTCTCCATTCTGACCGGGTAACTCGTTGATAAGCTCCGGCACGCGGGCCAGAACAGCATTGGCGACCTCGCGACTGTTGGTCACCAGCCAGACGGGCGAGTTGTATCCATGCTCAGCCTGCGAGACCAAGTCCACCGCCGCAATTTCAGGATCAGCGTTCTCGTCAGCCAGAATGAGGCTGTCGGTCGGTCCGGCAAACATGTCGATTCCGACGCGGCCAAACAGAATGCGCTTGGCTTCGGCGACGAACTGGTTGCCCGGCCCGACAAGTATGTCAGCCTTGGGCAAATCAAACAGGCCAAATGCCATTGACGCGACACCCTGCACGCCACCCATCGCCAGAATACGGTCTGCTCCACAAACACTTGCGGCGTGAATGATCGCAGGCGCGATGCCAACATCCGGGCGCGGCGGAGAACAAGCCGTAATATGGGAAACACCAGCGACTTTGGCGGTTGTTACCGTCATGATGGCGCTGGCGATGTGGCTGTACCGACCACCCGGGATGTAACAGCCGGCGGATGAAACAGGGATCAGGCGCTGTCCGGCAACCAGGCCGGGCACAATCTCCATCTCGACGTCCTGCATGGTATCCCGCTGGCGCTCGGCAAAGCGGCGCACGTTGTCGTGGGCAAAGGCGATATCGTCTTTGAGCTTCTGGCTGACTTCGGCAGAGGCTGCGGCAATGTCTTCCTCATCCAGAAGCAGCGAACCGTTGTACTGGTCAAACTTGGCTGCATACTTCCGCGCAACGGCTTCGCCGCCCTGCTCGATTTCATCGAGAATGCCTTTGACGGTGTCACTAACGGACTCAGCCTCGGCGGAGGCTGTTTTTGCAGCACGCTTCAAATACTCAACGGTCACTGCCGCTCTCCTATTTATAGATCTCGGGTAGAAGGAAGGTGGAAACCACCGGCACGAAGGCAATCAGCAGCGTCACAAGCAGCATGAAAAATACAAACGGAACGGCCCGCGCTGCGATCTTCAGCACAGACTCCCCCGTCAGCCCGCTGACGACAAACAGATTAAGCCCAAGTGGCGGTGTAATGAATCCAACCCCCAGCGCGGTAATCATCATCACGCAGAACTGGATTTCGTTCATTTCAATGTTGTCAGCCAGCGGTTTCAAGATCGGCGCGAGGATAACGATATTGGGTGTCGTCTCCATCACGCATCCGGCCGCAATAAGGATGACGATCATCAAGAGGATCAGCAGGTAAGGATTGTCCGTGACGGAGGTTACACCATAGACAAATCCCTGTGGCACGCCCATTGCCGCCAGCGTCTGAGCCAGCGGAAGTGAGAACGCAATAATGGGCAAAATGACGCCGTTTACCTTGGCCGAGCTGATCAACATGCTGGGAAAGTCTGAGAGCTTCAAAGTCCCAAGCATGAAACCCATGATGATCGTCACAACGACCGCTGTTGCCCCTGCCTCGGTTGGGGTAAAGCGGCCGGAGAAGATTCCTGCAAAAATGATCCCGGGCACCAAAAAGGCGTACCACCCTTCGCGAACGGCCACACCAAGCTGCAGCAGCCACTCGCGCACGCTGATCTGGGCGTTGTTCTCGTAGGCCATGCGTCGGTTGACGATGATGTTGGTGACGAGGATCGAAGTCAGGATCAGAACACCGGGGATCAACGCTGCCTGGAAAAGCGTTGAGGCCGAAATGCCCAGAACCAGACCGATGATGATGTAAGCAATCGAGGGCGGGATCAGAATGCCCGTACAGGCCCCGGCAGCAACAAGCGCACAGGCATAGGGGCGCGGATAACCGCTTTCGACCAGCCGATCGATGGTCATGCGTCCTACGGCTGCTGCACCGGCTGCGTCGGAGCCGGAAATCGCCGAAAACATGCCGCACACGAGTACAGTCGCAGAGCCAAAGCCGCCGCGTGTCCAATTGGTTAGCGCTTCGGCAACATTGAGAAACTTGCGGCTCAGGCCCGTACGGACCAGCACGTCTCCGGTCAGAATAAACAGAGGGACCGCCGTCAACGCAAAGGCGTCGATGCCATCGAACAGGGACTCACCCAAAAGTGCCAGAGGCAGCACGTCGCTCATGACCATCATGGCCACGGCACTGGCGCCAATAGAAGCCCAGATCGGAACACCCAGTGCACACAGGGCGACGAACAGAATTACGGGGAGATAGAATGACCAGCCAAGCTCAACGCTCTGCTGAAGTGTCTGCCACAGCATGTTGAACCTCAATCAAACAGTTTGTTGCCCTCAAAGGGCGGACGGCCTTGGATCAGGTCGCGAATATCGCGGACGATTGATTGAGCCAGACGAAGAAGAACCAGGGCAAAGCCGATGGGAACGGACATCAGGAACCAGAACTTCGGCAGCCGAAGACCATCAGTTACTGAGCCGTACTTGATGCTGACCTGCACGGTTTCCCACGACCAGTAAAAGGCGAGGACGGCAACGAACAGCATGGCCAGATCACCGAAAATGTAGAGAACGGACTTAACGCGCGACGGGACATAATGGAATAGAACGTCAATCCGAATGTGCGCACGCTCGCGCACGGCGGCGGCGGCGGCGATCCAGGCGAGGTAAATGAAGGAATAGCGCACGATTTCTTCGCCCCAGACCGAGCTGTAGGAGAAGACTTCGCGGCGAATCACTTCTACCGCCATAGTCACCACGAGGATGACGTAAAATACCAGCAGCGCCCATTTCTCGATGTCTTTATTGAGAGCGCCAATCACTGCCCGCACGGAACTTTCCTTCCACCAACCACAAACAAAAGGCTCCGCGTCCTCGATACAGAACGCGGAGCCTCTGCATCATAGGGCTTTACGCATCGTGGACGTAGTAGCGACCACGGGTGTTAGCACCTTCTTCCAGCTTCGCGAAGGCGTCCATGGAGCCTGCGAGATCGACCTTGAACTGGTCCCACTCGCTGCGCTGGTAACCGCCTGCGGCTTTCCACTCAGCCAACTGATCGTCGGACAGGGAGTGGAACTGTACACCGGACTTGGTCAGCTCAGACATAGCGTAGGAGCGTGCGGCCGGAACCTTGGCGAGGTTCTGCTGTGACGTGATTTCAGAAGCGAACTCGATGCCTTCCTGAACGTCACCCGGCAGGCTGTTGAACCACTCGAGGTTACAGCTGAACACCTGGCTGT
>JBMTIF010000294.1:0-3939 GCA_049437045.1 Alphaproteobacteria bacterium
GTTTGATGAGATTGATGCCCTTTCCGCCCTTCGGTTCTCGACGGGCTGGAACACGACCAATGACGATGTTCGTGAATTGGTTGAAATCATGGGTTCGATGGCATGATCAGCGCCTTCTCAGAAGCGCTGCTGCTGATGATGAGCGGAGATCCCGCCTTGTGGGATGTCATTTTTCGCTCGCTTTGGGTTTCGACGACAGCGGCCGTTCTCGCCATGATCGCAGCGATTCCTCTTGCGGTACTCTTGGGGACTTTCTCTTTTCCCGGTCGGTGGGCCTTGAATACGGTTATAGGCAGTTTTCAGGCCATTCCAGCCGTTGTGGTTGGCTTGCTGGTTTACCTGCTTCTGACAAAGCAGGGGCCTCTGGGCGATTTGCGGCTTTTGTTTACATCCTGGGCCATTCTGATTGCTCAATTCCTGCTCGTCTTGCCTATGGCAATCGCGCTGGTAACGGGGCGGATGCGGGATCTATGGCGTCGATTTGGTGATCTTTATCGTCTTGATGGTGCAAGTTTTGGCACGCGGATAAAGGCATTATTCGTCATGGCGCCAGGACCAATTATTGTGGTGGGTCTGACGGTTTTCGGACGGGCAATATCTGAAGTCGGCGCTGCGATAATCGTAGGCGGTAATCTCGAGTATGCCACTCGGATTTTAACGACAGCGATCAAGCTGGAAGTTGAGCAAGGCAAGCTGGCTGAGGCACTGGCTTTTGGCATGGTGCTGCTGTTGCTGGCTCTGGTTGTAAATTTGTCAGCGCGTTTGGTAACGGCGTTGCTGCCTGAACAGGACTTGGAAAGAAAGTGATCTGTCGATTGAGCCTCGCGCTCATTGCTCTATTTCTGGCGCATACGCAGACAGCCCTTGCCGATCCCATCCGAATTGGAGGGACAACGTCTGTGCGGGACAGTGGTCTGCTGGATGCCTTACAAACGGCTTTTGCTGCCGATACGGGCCGGGAAATGCAGTTTATTGTCGGCGGTACCGGGCGCGTTCTCAAACTGCTGGAAGCACAGGATGTTAGTGGCGCGCTGGTTCACGACACGCTGAGTGAAATCGCGCTGGTCGAAAGCGGCGGTGCGGCGCAGCGGCTTGATGTGATGCGCAACGACTACATCGTGCTTGGTCCCAAGATTGCGGACGTCCCGGTCGACGTAATCCCACTGTTGCAACAGGTTTCCACCGATCGCCTGTCTTTCGTATCGCGCGGAGATAACAGCGGCACGCACAAGGCCGAGCTTCGCCTGTGGGAAGCGGCAGGCATCGACGTTGAGGCCAAAGCTGCACGCCGGTGGTACCGCAAGTCCGGAACAGGGCAGGGCGCAACGCTCAATATCGCCGCAAGTCTAGATGCCTTCGTACTTGCCGATGGAGCGACGTGGCTGGCATTCGAGAACAAGGCCGATTTGGTGCCTAAGGGCTGTTTTGGTGAGGCGCTCAAGAACTTTTATGGCGTGCTGGTTGGCTTTGATGGCGAGGAAATAGACAGCGATGGCGCTTTGTTCGCGCAATGGTTGACCGGGCCGGGGCAGGCGGTGATTTCAGCCTTCACCATCGACGATATGGCCCCCTTTGCCGCGCTGGTCGACATGAGCAGCGGTGGCCCCATGCCAACGGCTGAGGCCTTTTGCAGCGATGGTGACCGCTAACCGAAAATTCCTAGCATGGGCGCCAGATCATTCAGATTGACCGAACCCTGATACCGCAAGGGAACCGGCAGGTTGAACCGGGAGATATTGGCGTTACCAGCCAGCTCATAGGGAATACCGCCGTTGCCCGTGACCTGCACGTCGCCTAAGCCGGAACCGAGCAGTTCTACGAGGTTGGTGCTGTAATCCAGCCCCACACGGGTTTCACCATTAGCAGCCAGCTCGATCGGGTTGCCTAGACTCGCTGTCCCCAGATCCTTGCCAGCCAGATTGAAGTTCATGGCCAGTTGATTGACCAGCAAAGAAAGAGGATTGGGGTTGGTGATCGCCGTGTCGATCCCAACCGTCTGCCGGTTCAACCCGATGCTTTTCAGCGCCACGTCATTCACGCGCATGGTTGGCTGCGCAAGGTTCAAAAGATCACTGGCGCTGTCGCATCCAACCAGCGAAAGGGTCAGCGTCGCACCAGCTCCAAGCTGAAAAACGCGCCGTCGAGAAATCAGTTTCTGCATGGTTTTGCCATCTCCATTGAAGCAATTCCCCCGCCCCATTGAAGTCGAACCACAATGTCGCACCTGCGCGCGGGATGCACGGCAAATGCGTTCTTTTTCCGGCGCTTAAACTCGATTACTGGCGTTATGGTGGTGTCATGAGCACAGAACCTGCCGATATTGCCCTCGAAGACAACGATATCCTCTCCCAGTTTGAAGAACTGGGGCTGGATATGCGTGCCCTTAATGCGGTTGCCCGACTGGAGTTGGATAAGCCCACAGACGTTCAGCGTGAAGCGATTCCACCGTTCATGCGCGGCCGAGACGTCGTGGCAACAGCGCCCACGGGTACAGGCAAGACGCTTGCCTTCCTGTTGCCGCTGCTATCGCGGCTGTCACTGCCTGCTAAAGGGTCCGGTCCGGGCCCGCGTGCCATCATCCTCTCGCCAACGCGGGAACTGGGCGAGCAGCTTTGGAACGTTGCGCGGGATGTTTTTGCCGGGAAAAAGATGAAAGCTGTCCGGATGCTGGGCGGTGAACCTTACGCGGCGCAGAACAAGGCGCTGCAGGGACCATTGGACTTGGTGGTGGCGACGCCGGGAAGGTTGATCGATCATCTGGATTCCGACCGCATGGCCATGTTCCGGCTGGAAACCCTGATTATCGACGAAGCAGACCGTATGCTGGATGTTGGTTTCCGCCAACAGATCCAGCGGATTGCGCGCGCCTGTGGAGCCAAGCGTCAAACGGGACTGTACACGGCGACACTGACCAAAGGCGTTCGAGAGTTGGCAGCATCCATCACCAAGGATGCCTCGCACATCGGACTGGCTGAGCCGGATACGATCCCTGAAACCATCATGCACAACCTGGTTTTCTGTGACAGCCATGAGCACAAGCTCGAAGTGCTGGACCTGATGCTTTCCAAGGGCAATGTGCGTCAGGCGCTGGTGTTTGTTACCACCCAGAAAGCGGTTGAAGAGCTGATTGAGCACGTGTCCGTGCAAGGTCATGCCGCTGCGCCGGTTCATGGGGGCATGACCACGGCGGAGCGCTCGGCTTCCGTGAATGCCTTTCGTCGGAAAAAGGTACAGTTGCTGGTGGCGACCGACGTTGCCGCGCGCGGTATGGATATTCCCGGCTTGCGCGACGTCATCATGATGAACCTGCCTATCCATGCCGAGGACTACGTCCATCGCATTGGCCGTGTTGGTCGAGCCGGCGCGCCGGGTTGGTCGTGGGCCTTGGTGAGCGATGCCGATAAACGCCGACTTTCCAAGATTGAAAAACTGCTCGGTAAGACTCTGGCTTCCCGCCCCATTCCGTCTTTGATAGCCGAGGAGCATCGGGAACAGTCTGACGATGATTTGGTTCGTGCTCGCGCTGGTCGCGGAGCCGGCTCAGACCTGCGACCCAGTGGCCGTGGTGGACCAAGGGGCGCTGATCGGGGGCCAAGGGGGCGGGATCGCGGTGCGCCGGCTGGTGAGCGTGGCCATCGGGAAGGTCGTGGCGATGGTCGGTCTGATCGTGGCCCGCGCACCGACCGAGGCCCACGGACTGACCGTGGTCCGCGCAATGATCGCGGGTCCAGTGGTGACCGCAGCCCTCGCAAGGATCGCGGTCCGGGGTCTGGTCGCCGAGAAGATGGTTTTGGGCCTAGAGGCTCTCGCGCGGATCGGGGCGAGAAAAGATCCAGGTCCAGCGACCGCTCTGGCCGTCCAGATCGAGGGGCTCAGGGCTCGAAAGGTCCGGGTCGAAATGATAACCGTCGAGGGCAAAATCCTTCAGCCCCTCGGGGT
>JBMTIF010000295.1:0-3902 GCA_049437045.1 Alphaproteobacteria bacterium
CAAAACCGGCGCCAGGGTCGTCACTCCCTATTACAGACTGGCTCCAGAACATCCTTTCCCTGCAGCGCTGGACGATTGCTTTGCTGTGAGCTGCGAACTCGCGACGCGGGGACGCTACTGTCTGGCGGGTGAGAGTGCTGGCGGAAATCTGGCTTTGAGCGTGGCTCAGCGTCTCCGTCAGAGCGATCAGCAGATGCCTGAAGCAATCGCGGCGCTCTCCCCGGCTTCAGATTTGAACGACTACGGCGACAGCGGCCTCGCTGATCGCGACCCCATGCTCAAGAAAGCAGAAACAAAAGGGGTCGAGGCGGCTTATTTGGCGGGTCAGGATCCAACCAATCCGGAAATTTCGCCTGTGTTTGGCCCGTTTGATCCGGCTTTCCCGCCAACGATAATTACGACCGGTACACGAGATTTTCTGCTGAGCTCCTGCGTCCGGTTGGCACGCGTGATGCGAGAAGCAGGGACTGAGGTTGATCTCAGGGTCTGGGAAGGCATGTGGCACGTCTTCGAGTTCTATCCGGAAATCCCGGAAGCTGATGCCTCAATTAGCGAAATCGCCGACTATCTGCGTCCACACCTCGAATGACCGCAACCGCTCCGCCGTCGGCCATAACCTTGATGGCATTTTGCCTCAGGACGCGGGCTAGCATCCTTCATCAAAGTCGCGTTAGACTGCTTTTCAGAACCTTCAAGAACGACGACGGAGGATTATCATGGGCATTAAGAGCGCGAACTGCATGTCCAGCACCACACTGGTTAGAGAGCTCTACTGGGGCTGCGGGGGTGGCGTTATGGAATGCTTTTCAGGGGCCGTAGTATCGAACGCACCCAACCACCAACCCCATCCATCCTGCTCGGTCAACGCTGCGCGCGGCTTTCAAGACAGCCCAATTAAAACACGCAAGTCCAAACCTTAAAGTCAGACGGGACAGCCTTTTGATCGGGATGCTCCCGACCTTTGATATTCAGTAAAACGCTTGCCGAGCAGCAAAATCTGATTAGCGTGATGACTACTAAATAAGTCATCCGCTCGCCTGTAGACCTCCAAAGCAAAAAACCCGAGCGGCCTCCAGAGGAAAATTTCAGCGATGTCTGTTTCAGCTGAACTCGATGCCTACCTTGCTGCCCACCCGGATACCCGGTTTGTGGATGCCATCATGTTTGACCTGTGCGGCACGGCAATCGGTAAACGCCTGCCCGTGCGCGAGGCAAGTAAGTTATGGACTTCGGGCGTAGCCTTCTGCGCAGGAATCACAACCCTTGATGCACTGGGAACAAGCTGGGATGTGGAGGGCATCGGGTTCTCAGACGGGGATCCCGACGCGACCAGTTTCCCGGTACCTGGAACACTCACCCCTGTTCCCTGGTCCAGCATCCCGACGGCTCAGGTCATGATTGCCCCGGCTCCGCCGGTTGGGGAAAGCCACTGGTGGTTCGACCCTCGGTCCATTCTGACCTCTGTCATCGATAAGTTCGCTGGTTTAAAGCTCAAACCGGTCGTAGCAAACGAGCTTGAATTCTATTTCATCCAGCCCGGTCGAGACGATCATGGCAACCTGATCCCGGGTCAGCTGGACCACCTTGGGCGAGCCAACGATGCACCGCGCGTGCTGGACTTTGACAAGCTCGCCGAGTGGGCCTCTATCCTCGCTGAAATCGATGCCGCAGCCGAGGCGCAGGGCATTCCCGCCGGTGCCTCAACCGCAGAATACGGCGGTGCACAGTTCGAGGTTAACTTAGCCCACTGTGACGACCCGGTTTTGGCCTGCGATCACGCCTTGATGCTGCGACGCATCGTCAAAGGCGTGGCGGCGCGGCATGGGAAGAGTGCGACTTTCATTTCCAAACCCTTCGGCGAACAATCCGGTTCGGGCTTGCACGTACACGTCAGTTTGGTCGATGAAGAGGGGCGCAACGTCTTTGACGAGACAACGGCGCAAGGCGACCAAATCATGGGTCACGCCATCGCCGGTCTGCAAGCAACCGTCTACGATGCTATGGCCTTGTTCGCCCCGAACCTTAATGCGTATCGCCGCTTTGAACCCAACCAGTTTGTCCCCGTCAATAACTCCTGGGGATACAACAACCGGTCTGTGTCGTTTCGGATACCAGCTGCTGGCGGACAGGGTCGACGCATCGAGCATCGGGTCGCCGGGGCGGATGCGAACCCCTATCTTGTAATGGCGGCTATTCTCGCCGGGATCCACCACGGTTTGTCGAACGAACTGACAGCCTCTGCACCTTCGACTGGTAATGCAGGTGAAGAAGCAGATCCGGAAATGCCATTGCGTCTCTGGACAGCCCTGGATCGTCTCGAACAGTCAAAGCTGCTGGGCACTTACCTCGGCCCAAAATATCCGGCGGCCTATGCAGCGATCAAGCGCGCTGAGTTCGAGGCTTTTCTCGCTGAAATCCTGCCACGAGAGTACGATTGGTTCGTTTAGTCTGCGCCAGCAAGGAAACACCCGTGGTCTGACCGGGTCATTGAATGAGCGGCGTCATTTCAAGCCGGGCGTGCCGTCAAACTTCTTTTCGATACTGCCCCAACAATCGATGTAGTCATCCTGCAACGGCGCGTCTTTCGCGGCAAAAGGAGTGAGGTGCTGGGGAAAGCGGGTTTCAAACATGAAGGACATGGTATCAGCCAGCTTCACTGGTTGCAGTTCACCGGTGGTTGCCTTGTCAAAGGCCTCCATATCCGGGCCATGAGGCAGCATCATGTTATGCAGGCTAATGCCTCCGGGGACGAAGCCTTGTAGCTTGGCGTCATACTGACCATGAATATTGCCCATGAGCTCGCTCATGACGTTCTTGTGGTACCAAGGCGGGCGGAAGGTATCTTCGGCGACCATCCAGCGCTCGGTGAACAGGACAAAATCAATATTGGCCGTTCCCTCAATCCCAGAAGGTGCCGTTAGAACGGTGTAAATGCTCGGATCAGGGTGATCAAAACTGATCGCGCCTACAGGACAATAGTGGTTCAGGTCGTACTTCCAAGGTGCGTAGTTTCCGTGCCAGGCCACAACATCCAACGGCGAATGATCAATGGCTGTCCGATGAAACTGTCCGCACCACTTCACCGTCACTTCGCTTGCGACATCACGATCCTCAAAAGCTGCTATTGGCGTTTTGAAATCCCGGCGGTTGGCCAAGCAGTTTGCACCAATGGGACCACGCCCGGGTAAGTCGAATTTCTGGCCGTAGTTCTCACAGACAAAACCGCGACACGGGCCTTCAACAACTTCAACTCGATAAACCAGCCCCCGCGGCAGCATCGCAATTTCCTGAGGACCAACCTCCAGCACCCCAAGTTCCGTCACAAACCTCAGGCGCCCCAACTGCGGAACGACCAGCAGCTCGCTGTCTGCTGAGTAAAAGTAGCTATCCACCATGCTTTCCGTGACGACGTACACATGGCTCGCCATCCCCGTTTGCGTGTTCACGTCACCAGCCGTGGTCATGGTGCGCATCCCGGTGAGCCACGTGGTCGGCGCATCGCTGAGGGGGACCGGATCCCATCGATATTGACCAAGGCTGATGATCTCAGGGTCAATCAACGGCGCGCTTTTCCAGTGAGGCAAATCGATTTTTTCAAACCGGTGCGTATGCTTGACTGAAGGGCGGATACGGTAGCACCAGGTCCGCTCGTTGCGATGGCTTGGCGCCGTGAACGCGGTTCCGGAGAGTTGCTCTGCATAGAGCCCGTAATTACACCGCTGAGGGCTATTTCGGCCCTCAGGCAGCGCACCGGGAAGGGCTTCGGTTTCAAAGTCATTGCCAAAGCCCGGCATGTACTTGGCTTGATTCAGCGTCATGGGACGCGCCTCTCTTCGGTTCGATTTCGAGTATGCAGGGCTTGTTTGCATGGTCAAGCCGTGCATCCGATCGCGGTGCCCGGC
>JBMTIF010000296.1:0-3897 GCA_049437045.1 Alphaproteobacteria bacterium
CGACGGGGCGTTCAATCGTCTTGGCCATGAGCTTGAGCGCAGTCGGTGGCAAGAAGGTATTCCGCACCTGATGCCGTGCGAGCAGGTCAATCGCCTGCTCCGGGTCGAACTTGGCAAAGCGGCGGGCAATGATGGGAATGCCGTGATAAAGACCAGGAAGCAGGACATCGAGCAGACCGCCGATCCACGACCAGTCAGCTGGGGTCCAAAACCGATCTCCAGTTTGGGGCAGAAAATTTTGCGGCAACTCAACACCCGGTAAATGCCCCAGCAGCACGCGGTGGCCATGCACTACGCCCTTGGGCGGGCCTTCGGTCCCGCTGGTGAAGATGATGAGCGCGCGGTCGTCTGCGCGGGTTGTAACAGCTGCGAAGTGATCCTTGCCCGGATAAACGAAATCGTTCCAGCTGACGGCATTGTCCGACGGGCCATCGATGGAGACGACGGTCGTCAGGGTCGGCAGTTCATCCCGGTTAATCGCTGCGGCACCATTTTCGCTGGTGATGAGCACACGGGCGTCAGATGCTTTGAGCCCGAAGGTCAGCGCGTCGTGGGCAAACAACTCGAACAGCGGAACAGTGATCAGCCCGGCTTTGAACGCCCCAAGATGCGCAGCGGCGGTTTCCACCCGCTGGGGCAGATGGATGCCGATCCGGTCTCCAACCCGCGCACCGCTGGCTACCAGAGCGTTGGCGAAGCGATTTGCAAGCCTGTCGAGGGCCAGAAAAGACCATTCACGGACCGAACCGTCTTCTTTCTCCTCGATGATCGCAAGACGATCAGGGTCGTGGGTTGCCCAGAAGCCCGAAACGGCCTCACCAATGTTGAAGAATTCTGGAATGTTCCACTCGAACGAGCGCACCATGTCCCGGTAGGACTGGGGTTGAAGCAGCGAACGATTTACGGACGGAACAGACATGGCAGAACTATAAGTGAGAACCTTTCACGCGGGTAGGGGGCGCGCGCATCGGTCTGGGGTCTGGGCATAAAAAAATCCCCCGGCTGAGGTGGCCGGGGGATTTTCCAGTATGCCCTTGGATGTCTGTATCAGACTTCCAGCCATTCCTGACGGACTTCATCGTTTTCCATCAGCTCGCTCGGGGTGCCTTCGTAGACGATCTGACCGTGGCCCATGACGTAGACACGGGTCGAGATCTTCATGGCGATGGTCAGCTTTTGCTCAACCAGCAGGATGGCGATTTTCCGGCGGGCAATTTCTTCCAGCAGGTCAGCCACACGCTGACACATCTGCGGGGAGAGACCCTCCGTCGGCTCGTCGATCATCACCACGTCAGGGTCACCCATGAGGGTGCGCGCCATGGTCAGCATCTGCTGCTCACCACCCGACAGAGCGGCTGCGTCAACGTCCTGACGTTCCCGCAGGTTGGGGAAGAGTTCGTAGAAGTCTTCCTCGGACCAGCGAGACGTCCCCTGACCAGGCTTCACACCCAGATTGAGGTTCTGTTTCACCGTGAGGCCGGGGAACACGTCGCGGTTCTCAGGCACGTAGCCCAGACCGATCTGTGCGATCTCATGCGGAGCTTTGCCAGCCAGTTCCTTGCCGCGGAAGGTGATGGAACCCTTAGGCGGAACCTCGCCCATGATCGACTTACAGGTCGTCGAGCGACCCACGCCGTTACGCCCCAGCAACGAGACGATTTCGCCTTCATCGATGGAAATGTTCACACCCTGCAGGATATGAGACTTGCCGTAATAGGCGTTCAGGTCGGTAACGTTCAAAAGCGCCATGTCTAGTGCTCCTCTTCCAGTGCCGCGCCAAGATAGGCTTCTTGGACCGCACGGCTTTCGCGAACTTTCTCCGGCGTGTCACAGGCGATGATCTCACCATAAACAAGCACGGAAATCCGGTCTGCGAGGTTAAAGACAACAGACATGTCGTGTTCGACCATGACCAGGGTTTTGCCCTCGGTCACCCGTTCGATCAGACCAACGATCTGTTCCGTTTCCGAGGCCGACATGCCGGCCGTTGGCTCATCGAGCATGATGACGTCGTTGTCACCGGCGATGGTAATGCCGATTTCCAGCGCACGCTGCTCGGCGTAGGACAGGACCCCCGCCGGTGTGTGCATCTTGGACGCCAAACCGATGTCGTAGACGATCTGTGCTGCTTCGTCGTTCAGGGACTTTTCCAGCCCCAGAAGCTTCCAGAACGAATAACCGTAACCCCGGGCCCAAAGCAGGCCGCACCGTACGTTTTCAAACACCGACATGTTGGCGAAGATGTTCGTGATCTGGAACGACCGAGACAGACCCATGCGGGAAATCTCAAATGGACGCTTCAGGGTCACGTCTTCGCCGTTTACGAAAACGCTGCCCGCGGTCTTGCTGTATTTGCCTGTGATCAGGTGGAACAGCGTAGACTTGCCCGCGCCATTCGGACCGATAATCGCGTGACGCTCACCGGGCCGGATTTCCAGGTCGACACCGTGGATTACCTTGATCCGTCCAAAGGACTTCTCAACGCCCCGAAGTTCAATGGCAGCAGTCGCCCCAGAGGCCGAAGAGGTAGCTGAAGTTTGCTGAAGTTGTGCGTCAGTCATCATGCACCTCCTGTTTCACGGGATTCATCCCAGGCCGTGCTGACCCGCTTGCGAACCAGATACATGCCGACCAAACCAATCAGCATGACCGCACCGGACCAGATCCAGTTGATGGCTTTGCTGGTATCAATCGAGAACAGCTCCAACGGATGCGCCTTTGGATTGCTCGCACCGGCGATCTGCACGTGGTGCAGCATTTCAGCCAGGACGACAAAGCCAAATACGGCAATAGCCGTGGCAACCAGTGCCATGCCATAGGCCGAGGCCAGTCGCCCCCATCGTTTCACAAAGGCGATGTGCATGAGGATAATCCCAGCTACGCCTTGCGGCGCGAACATCACCATCACCAAAAAGATGATGCCAAGGTACAGCTCATAGAGCGTGGATGGCACGACTTGCGCAAAGAACTGGTAGATCAGTGCGCCCAAAATCGGCCCGATGAAGAAACCGGCTCCACCAACGAAAACGGCCATGAGCGCGACACCGGAATAGAAGCCGGAGAGGTCGGACTGCGTGGTGCTTTCAAAGGCCAGTGCAGACATGCCGCCGGCAACGCCAGCGAAGAAACCTGCGCTGATGAACACGAGGTAACGCACGGAGCGCATGGAGTAGCCCACGAACTCCACCCGTTCTTCATTGTCCCGAACGGCGTTAGACATGCGTCCAGCCGGTGTTCGGGAGAACAGGAAGATCAGGATCACAGCCAGCAGGAACCAGAAGGCGATGATCAGATAGATGGTCTCGTTCTTGTAGAACCAGATGTCGGTTTCGCCGACGAACGGGATCACAAATGGGTTTTCATCACGTGCGAAGGACTTGCCGTCCTCGCCGCCCAGGAAGTTCTTGAACACCGCAGCAGCAGAGTAGGCGAGCTGTCCCAGACCCAGCGAGATCATGGCGAACACAGTACCGGCCCGGCGTGTCGAGAATGATCCGACGATGATGGCCAGAATAACGCCCATCAAGCCACCAAACAGCGGCAGGAAAGGCGACATGTTGAAGCCGGAAAGCCCGAATGGTTCTTCGAAGAAATACGCCATGTAAACCACGGCATAACCGCCGAAGCCGTAATAGACGGCGTGTCCAAAGGACAGCATCCCCCCTTGGCCCAACAACATGTTGTAAGACATGGCGAACAGGATGATGGCCAGCGACTGCGCCAAAAGGGTATGGGTTGGAACCGGCAGGAAGCCGAAAATGGTTTCACCACCGCTGAAGTATCCACCGAGCAGGATCAAGCCGAGCATGATGAACAGGAAAACCTGAACACCCAGCGGCAGTCCCGATGGGCGGAACTGGATGTTCCGCTTTCGGATGTTCAGCGCGTTGATATAGG
>JBMTIF010000297.1:0-3886 GCA_049437045.1 Alphaproteobacteria bacterium
CAGTAAGCTTCGGTAATTTTAAAGGTGAATTGGCCGTTGGTGATGTCGACCTGACCACCGCCAAAGTCCACGGCATAAATCCCGTCTTTCACTGAGGCGATGATTTCGCCCGGATCGTCATTCCCCGCAGCCATAAACGTGTTGGTCATGCGCGGCATCGGGGCGTGAGCATAGGATTCGCGGCGTCCATTACCGGTCGCAGCGACACCCATAAGGCGTGAATTCATCCGGTCCTGCATGTATCCGACAAGCTTGCCGTTTTCGATCAGAACGTTGCGCTGGGTCGGCGTGCCTTCGTCATCAATGGCGAGCGAGCCGCGATGGTCGGTCAGCGTGCCGTCGTCGATAATTGTAACACCCGGTGCTGCGACCATTTCGCCCATCATACCAGCGTAGAGCGAGGTCTGCTTGCGATTGAAGTCGCCCTCCAACCCATGGCCGACAGCCTCGTGCAGCAGGACGCCGGGCCAGCCGGGACCGCAAACGACTGTCATTTCACCCGCGGGCGCATCAACGGCTTCGAGGTTCACTTCGGCCTGACGAATGGCCTGCTTGATGGCTTCTTCCCATGCCAATTCACCGATGTGCGGGTCCAGCGCGGTGCGACCGCCCAAGGCAAATCCCCCTGCTTCACGCTTGTCGCCATCCTGAAGCATCACGGAAACCCGCATGGAGGACATGGGCCGAGAGTCACGGACACGAAAACCGCCAGGGCGCAGGATGGTGACATCCTTGTGGGCGGTGGACAATGATACCGTTACCTGCCGCACCCGAGGATCAGCGGCCCGGGCTGCGGCGTCGATGGTTTGGGCCAGCGAGACCTGGCTTTCAAAAGAGGGCCCTGACTCGATAACGTCCTCATCGGTGTAGGGTCGCTGGTTCGTGCCTGATGGGTCCACGGCAAAACTGCCGCCACCGGACTTCGCAGCTGCAGCAGCAGTTTCGCCAGCGCGTGACAGCGAATCTTCCGTCAGGCGATCGGAGTGCGCGTAGCCCGTCAATTCACCGGCAACAGCGCGCAGCCCAAAGCCGCGGTCTTCGTCATAGGAGGCCCGCTTGAGGCGTCCATCATCAAAAACCAGTGTCTGGGCTTTGGAATGTTCGAGGTAAAGCTCGCCATCGTCCGCGCCGGACAGCGCCGACTCGGTTTTTGAAAGAGCAATATCGGGGTCAAGATCGAGATCAGGCAGCAGCGGCAGGCCCATATTCAGTCATCCTAAGCAAAGGTGCGTTGCACAGTCAGGTAGGCTCTGGCTGTATCATTGCCAAGTCTACGCTTTTCACAATGTTTGGAAGCCAGATTTCCCGCGTCAATACGCCCTGCGGCTCACCTATGACTTTGCTTGTGAAAGCTTGTCGTCTAAGAACACTCCAACGCAGACGGTGAGACGTCAGATTGAAGCAATCAGACCTCACTGAAGCACTTAACATTTTAACGGCAAGTAGACAGGTCCCATGGTGCGGATTTTCAAATCGTTTATGTTCGCGTTGTCGCTGGTTCTGATCACCGGCGCAGCGGCCCAGGCTCAAGTTACAGTTCAGGGCGTGCCCACCGAATACGCTCTTGGTTTCCAGGAGCCAGCAACGCCCATCATGGAGCGGGCGGTTGCGCAGTACAACATCCTGATCCTGCCAATCATGACCGCAGTGACGCTGTTCGTTCTCGCGCTGCTGCTGTGGACATGTTGGAAGTACCGCGAGCAGGAAGGCCGTCAGCCGAGCACGGTAACACACAACACGACCATCGAGGTGATCTGGACTGCTGTTCCAATCCTTATTCTGGTTGTGCTGTTCATCCCGGCAATGCGTTTTCTGTACTTCAATGAAAACGGCCCTGACATGCTGATCAACGGTGAGCGCGGCAACGACAAGCACGCCGAGCTGGTGATCCAAGCGACGGGCAACCAGTGGAACTGGTCTTACGAGTACCTGTTGTACCGCGATGAGAATGGCGTGGAGACCGACGTTTCCGGCATTGAATTCACCGCAAACATGCTGTCGCGTGACGCGCTGATCAGCGATACCCGTCGTGATCAAAGCCTCTACAAGGGCGATACGGACTACCACGTCGTAATCCCGACCAACACTGTCGTACGTTTCAACGTAACCGCTTCTGACGTTCTGCACGCATTCGCGATGCCGGCTTGGGGCGTAAAGGTTGACGCTATTCCGGGTCACATGAACGCGACTTGGGCTCTGGTGAACGAAGACAAGGCTGGCCTTTACATCGGCCAGTGCTCCGAGATCTGCGGCGACCGGCACTCTTTCATGCCGATTGCAGTTGATGCATTGCCTAAGGACGAGTTCCTCGCTTGGGCTGCAACAGCAAAGCAGGAGCTTGAGGGCGGCGCCATCGGCCCATCCCTGCCAGCGGCATACGACAATCAGGTCGCCTCGGCAGACTAAGAGAATTACGAGGCTGAGCGGTGCCGTCCGCCCAGCCTCTTCCGAACAAGAATACAGGCCAAAGATTCAAGGAAGAGACTATGGCTTACGCAGCAGATCACGCAGCTGATCATCACGACCACAAGCCCAACCCATTCTGGCGTTGGTTCGGTTCCACCAACCACAAGGACATCGGTACACTATACCTCGTGTTCTCTGTTATCACCGGTCTTATCGGTGCCGCCTTGTCCGTTGTTATGCGGATGGAGCTATCCGAGCCAGGCGTTGAATTCCTCGTCCGCGCAGACGGTGAGCCTAACGGTCACTTCTGGAACACCATCATCACCGCACACGGTATCATCATGATCTTCTTCGTGGTTATGCCGGCCCTGATTGGTGGTTTTGGTAACTGGTTTGTTCCTCTGATGATCGGTGCGCCGGATATGGCGTTCCCGCGGATGAACAACATTTCCTTCTGGTTGCTGGTTCCTGCTGTGATCTTCGGTATCCTTTCCGCTGTCGTTGGTGGCGGTGCAGGTACGGGTTGGACCTTCTATCCACCGCTATCGGTGACGCAGCCGGAAAGCATGTCCGTATCCTTTGCGATCTTTGCGCTCCACATGGCGGGTGCATCATCGATCATGGGTGCAATCAACTTCATTACCACCATTCTGAACATGCGTGCGCCGGGCATGACCCTGCACCGCATGCCACTGTTTGCGTGGGCGATGCTGGTTACGGCCTTCCTGTTGCTGCTCGCAGTTCCGGTTCTTGGTGGCGCGATCACCATGCTGCTGGCTGACAATGCGCTGGGTACCTGTTTCTTCTGTGCTGAAGGCGGCGACCCAGTACTGTTCCAGCACCTGTTCTGGTTCTTCGGTCACCCTGAAGTTTACATCATGATCCTGCCGGCTTTCGGTATCGTCAGCCACGTGGTCAGCACCTTCTCCAAGAAGCCGGTCTTCGGCTACCTGGGTATGGCTTACGCGATGGTTTCCATCGGTTTCATCGGCTTCGTTGTGTGGGCTCACCACATGTACACCGTTGGTATGCCAACCAACGTGCAGGCTTACTTCACGCTGGCGACGATGGTTATTGCAGTCCCAACAGGGATCAAGATCTTCTCCTGGATCGCGACCATGTGGGGCGGTTCCCTTCGCTTCACCACGCCAATGCTCTGGGCGATTGGCTTCATCTTCCTGTTCACGCTGGGTGGCGTGACTGGTGTGATGCTGTCCATGGCGCAGTTCGATAAGCCGCTGCACGACACCTACTTCGTGGTAGCGCACTTCCACTACGTGCTTTCCATGGGTGCGGTCTTCGCGATCTTCTGTGGCTGGTACTACTGGATCGGCAAGATGTCTGGCCGTCAGTACCCTGAGTGGGCCGGTAAGCTCCACTTCTGGACCTTCTTTATTGGTGTGAACGTCATCTTCTTCCCGCAGCACTTCCTCGGGTTGAACGGCATGCCGCGTCGTTACATCGACTACATGGACTCTCA
>JBMTIF010000298.1:0-3877 GCA_049437045.1 Alphaproteobacteria bacterium
ACCGACTTGCGTCCGCCCGGCTCTTTTCGCCAATGGCTTCATATCCAGCCTGCAGGTTGTCACGTTCCGTACGAACGGCCAGTGCTTCAGTTTCAGACGCTTTGAGAGAGGCACGCAGCCGACCGATTTCAGCCGCCATCCCTTCTTCGTCCATCATGGCGGCGTCGAGTTGAGACTGCTGAGCGTTTATCGTGGCGCGCAGTTGTTCAATCTGCAGATCCAGTCCGGCTATTTGCGAGGTCAGACTATCCTGACCATCAAGCAATTCGGTATTTTGTGCGCGCGACGCATTCAACGCAGCCTGCAATTCGTCAGCACGGCAAGCACCGGCCGCAGCAATCTGAGCCTCCAGCTCAGCAATCCGAGCCCTAGCGAGGTCATTCTCGCTGCTCAGTGCACCCGCTCTTATCTCGGCCTGCTTTGTCGCCTCCAGCTGATCCATCAGCCGTCTTTCGACATCACAGAACTTGTTCTTTGCGACGTAAGACGCACCGACGAAACGGATCAACCGATTACTTTCTGCCCCACACGTGGGGGCTTCAGATTGAGCATATGCTGTTGGCACAGCCATAGTCAGCGCAATCAAACCGCTTGCAAGGGCGGTTTGAAGAGCCCTTAACCCTAAGAACTTCCGCTGCGGCAGAGTGACGTGAGAGATTGGCATTAAGTCATGCTCCTCAGAGTCTTGTTGTGTGACATCATAAACCAAAAGACGCGAAAGCGCGGATATTGTTATCCAGTTTAACCGGTATCCGGCAGAAGGACCGGCCAGCCCCAAAGCCTCATGATTTGCTAAATTCAGCTTTTTGCATAAAATTTTATTTAAATCAATTACGGAGGCCCATCCGAACCCTCAAGCCCTTATCACACCCACTCTAACCCTCCCAACCCTTTCTCGCTTTGAGGGATTTTGTATGCGCTTATTAAATTTTTAGTGTGATAACCTTGAATTAATGATTAAATTCATTTATGATTTGAGTATTCTTTGTTGAAGAGCGTGTCAGCGTTCTGAGGCTGAGGAAATTGTTTTTTAGGGCGTTTAGTGGCTACCCAAGAAGGTAGTACCAAGCGCTCCAAGAAAACAAAAAAAGCCCCGAGCGCTGCTGCCACAACGCTCGAGGCTCGAAAAAAGCTCCGGCGGTGTGAAACCACCCGAAGTACTCTTCACCGTCGGAGCTTTAATTCACTTGCTATCATTTTTGCAAGCAATTCTCGCAAATTGCGCAAAACGGTGGTGAGCCTTGTTACTCATTAAGCACAGCCTCAACCCAATCCAAACGGTCCTGTCCCCAAAACAGCTCGTTGCCAACAACGTAGGTCGGTGCGCCGAATACGCCTGCTTCGATAGCGGCTTCCGTATCTTGGTCATACGCGGCACCAATTTCATCCGACTGAGCAAGAGCAAGAATCGCATCTGCATCCTGTCCCGCCTCAACCAGCACGGCTCGCACCGTTTCAATATCCGACAGATCCCGTTCCTCCGCCCATACAGCTCTATGCGCGCGACCAATGAACTCCCAAGGAGCTTGACCCTGCTGCACCAAAGCCAAAACACAGCGGGCAGCGACTGACTCATCAACGGGAAAATGTTTGGGCACAAGGTTCAGTGGCAGCTCCTTGCGCGCCGACCAACGCCGCAGTTCAGCAAACCGAAGAGCTTGACGCTGTGGTGAGCGTTTCGCGGGCGGCACCCCTCCAGTCGCGCTAAACACCGCGCCAACTTTGACAGGATGAAACTCAACCTTCACATCATCCCGATCAACGATCCCCTGAAGCTCGTCATGGCCAAGATAGGAAAAGGGAGAGATGAGGGCGAAATAGTAATGCAGCGTTTTCATTGTTAACTACCCTTCTTGATTCGGTGATAAGAGCGCGTGCGAAGCAGTCTTCCAAAAGGAGCTTTTAGCGGCAATGGACATGGTTACCAGTATCAAAGATCTCCGACGCGCACTTCGCGGGCGATCCTGGAAACAGCGCACGGGCTTTATTCCCACGATGGGCGCGTTGCATGCCGGTCACCTGTCGCTGGTTTCCGTTGCCAAGCAACACGCTGACCGTGTTGCCACCTCCATTTTCGTCAATCCAACCCAGTTCGCACCCGGCGAAGACCTGGACGCCTACCCACGCACGCTGGACGCTGACTTGGCTGCTTTGGAGCAAGCAGGGTGTGAAGTCGCTTTTGTCCCCCATACGGCGACTATATACCCCACCGGCGAAGTCACGCGCGTCTCCGTCCCCGGCACCTTGTCAGAGACGCTGGAAGGCGCTCACAGACCGCAGTTCTTTACCGGCGTGGCTACCGTGGTGACGAAGCTGCTGGCAAGCGCACAGGCAGACATCTCAGTTTTTGGTGAAAAGGATTACCAGCAACTGCAAGTCATTCGACGAATGGCCGAAGACCTTCTGCTGGGCACTGAAATCATTGGCGCTCCAACGGTGAGGGCTTCGGACGGTTTGGCATTGTCTTCGCGGAACACCTACCTCGACGCCCAAGAACGCGAAATTGCGCCCATGCTTTATCAGGCGCTGCACGACGCCCGCAGCGCTATTCTTGATGGTGTCGCGCCAAAACAGGCAACAGACGCAGCGACCAGCTTCATCAAAAATGCGGGGTTTGAGGCGGTGGATTACATAGCCTACCGGTCAGCCAAAACCCTGAACGAGCCCAGTGAACCATTGGAACAGGGTCAAGGCAGACTGCTGGCCGCAGCCTGGTTGGGCAAAACGCGCCTGATCGACAATATTGAGGTTTAACGCAGCGCCTGGATCGCGGGACCGTAATCGTCAGCTTTGAAAACGCTGGTGCCGGCAACCAGAATGGTCGCGCCAGCCTCAACCAGTGCCTTGGCATTTCCTTCGCCAACACCGCCGTCAATTTCAATGTCGATGTCGCGGTCACCGATCATCGCTTTCAATGCGGCCACGCGCTCAAAGGTCTCTGGAATGAATTTCTGACCGCCAAAGCCCGGATTGACCGACATAACAACAACCTGATCCGCCACACTGAGCAAGGAAGAAACACTCTCAACCGGCGTTCCCGGATTAAGGGCGATGCCAGATTTCAAACCCATGTCTCGAATGGCCTGCAACGCGCGGTGGGGGTGGTACCCAGCTTCGACATGAACAGCGATCCGCGCAGCACCGGCATCGCGGAAGGCTTCCAGATAGGGCTCATAGGGCGCAATCATCAGGTGTACATCCATAGGGATGGAAGCAACCCGGTTCATGGCTTCCACCACTGGCAAGCCGAAAGACAGGTTTGGCACGAAATGCCCGTCCATGATGTCGATGTGCAGCATGTCAGCACCGCCTGCTTCGACCGCACGCACCTCGGCTTCGACGTTACCAAAGTCACAGGCGAGCATAGAAGGGGCAATTTGGACCATGAGGGGGTTCCCAGCGTGAGTGTTCAGGAGCCTTGGCCGGTATCGGCCTTGCTGTCCTTGCGTTTACCGTAGAGGGCTTCGCGTTCCAAGTGCTGGCGCTGAGCCGCATAGAAGTCATTCAGGAAGTCGCGGTGAAACTCCGGTGCAATCGCTGTTTCAAACCCGATTTTCAGGCAAATGCGCTCAACCACTCGCTCAAAAACCTCCTCCTGATCGGGTCGATCTTCTTCACGCAAAAGCCCCTCAAGCACTTGAAGTTCAAACCTGCCGTAGGTTTCCAACTGGTGTTGAGTAAACCTGAACCGGGGTTCCGTCGTCTGAATCTGGGCTGCAATATCGGGCAGCAAGACCGGCTTGGCCTGCTGCACCACGATGGTGCCTCCCAGCAAATCGCCCAAACGCCGCCGGTCTGCATCAAAGAAAATAAAGGCCGACAAGCCCACGGCCCAGGCCAGTGACACCAGACTGTTCAAAGCCGATGTGGGCCCGAC
>JBMTIF010000299.1:0-3870 GCA_049437045.1 Alphaproteobacteria bacterium
GTCCCCGTCGATCTGGGGTTTGGTGCTTGCCGCTTGTCGGTTGCCGGCCCACAGGCAAGCTTGGACGCTTTCCCGCTTGCCGGTCGCTCGCACCTGCGGGTGGCGACGAAGTACCCCAACGTGACGCGCAAACACTTCGCCACCAAGGGCATCCATGCCGAGTGCATCAAACTCAATGGCGCAATCGAACTCGGTCCCATGCTGGGCATGGCATCCCGCATTGTTGACCTTGTTTCCACCGGAACAACATTGAAGATGAACGGACTGATTGAAGAAGAAGTGATCATGCACTCCACAGCGCGATTGGTGGTAAACCGCTCGGCACTCAAAACCGACTCGCAGCGTATTCTCAAATGGATCAACGCCTTTCGCGATGCTGTCCAAGAGACGCAGAAAAAAGAGACCGCATAGATGGTGTTTTGGCTGAACCAGAGTGATGCAGATTTCGAAGCCCGTTTTCAGGAGTTCCTGTCGCTCAAGCGCGAAGTCTCCGTTGACGTCGATGCAGCAGTTGCGGAGATCATTGACGAAGTTCGGACACGCGGCCACCAAGCCGTTGCTGACTACACGGCACGCTTTGACCAGCTCGATGTCAGCGAAACAGCGCGTTTTTCCGAGCAAGAGATCAAAGCCGCTGTCGAGGCCGTAGACGCCGAAGACCGTAAAGCATTGGAACTTGCCATTGCGCGGGTTCAGTCGTTCCACGAGCGCCAGCGCCCGGCTGATGAAGGCTACACGGATGACGTTGGTGTGGAGCTGGGTTGGCGCTGGACCTCCGTCTCTGCAGCGGGAATCTACGTCCCCGGGGGGCAGGCAGCCTATCCCTCTTCGGTCTACATGAACGCGATCCCAGCCAGGGTTGCCGGCGTCCCGCGCATTGCCATGTGCGTGCCGACACCCAACGGTGAAGTCAATAAGCTGGTCCTGACCGCCGCTTACCTCTGCGGCGTGACCGAAGTCTACCGCATTGGCGGCGCGCAAGCCGTTGCTGCGCTGGCATACGGGACTGAGGACATTGCACCCGTTGATAAGATTGTTGGGCCGGGAAATGCCTTCGTCGCTGCCGCCAAACGTCGGGTTTTTGGCCAAGTAGGCATTGATATGATCGCTGGTCCGTCTGAAATCCTTGTGGTTGCAGACAAGGACAATGACCCAGCATGGATTGCGGCAGATTTGCTGTCTCAGGCGGAACACGATGCGGATGCTCAGTCGATCTTGATCACGGATCATGCAGGATTTGCGAAAGACGTAGCCGATGCAGTCGACAGCCAACTGAAGACACTGCCACGAGCAGAGATAGCAGGCGCTAGCTGGGCGAATAACGGGGGCATCATCCTCGTGGATGACGTTAACGCCTGTGAAGCGCTTGTTGATCGGCTGGCACCTGAACATCTGGAAATCGCAACCGAAGACCCAAAGGCTCTGTTCGGCAAAATACGGAATGCAGGGTCGGCCTTCCTTGGCCGCTTCACGCCTGAGCCTATGGGAGATTATATCGCCGGCCCGAACCACGTTCTTCCGACCGCACGCGCAGCCCGCTACGCCTCTGGCCTCGGTGTTCTCGATTTCATGAAGCGCACGACCTTTCTTGGCTTATCGCCAGACGCCCTTACCAAGCTAGGTGGACCGGCTCGACGTCTCGCCGAGGCTGAAGGGCTGAGCGCCCACGCGCGTTCGATTGCAATTCGTGGTAATCAGTGAACCATGACCAATAAACTCGCCAGTGTTGAACTTGCCGACGTGTTCCATGCGCACCTCTCCCCCGAGGCGCAGCAGGAACAGCAGATCGCGATTTTCGACTTGGTCGAAGACAATGTTTTCAGCCCGGCTACGTTTGCGAATGAAGGCCCCTTCAAGCTCAAACTCAATGAATACGAGGGCAAACTCGTCTTCGAAATTGCACCTGAGAATGGCGATCAGGAACCTTACTTTCTGCTGATATCCTTGAATGCGTTCAAAGGGCCACTGGCGGAATACTACGATATCTGCACCGCCTATAACGATGCTATCCACACTGCTTCTGCCGCTCGTATTGAATCCATCGATATGGCCCGTCGCGGTGTCCACAATGACGTAGCAGAACTGCTCCGAGACCGGTTGGAAGGTAAAGTTGAAACCGACCTGAATACAGCAAGACGGTTGATCACACTGCTCTTTGCTCTCTACCTAGGCCGGAAGGATACCCTCTGATGCGTAGCTTACCCGGGTCAGTACTTTTCCTGTGCACACGCAACGCCATTCGCAGCCCACTGGCGGAAGGACTGATGAAGCAGGAATTGCAGCTTTCTGGTCGCACGGGGGTGTTCGTTGCCTCTGCCGGGCTTTACCCCACCGATATCGATGGTTTTGTCGTTTCTGCACTTGGCGAGCAAGGAGTCGACATGCACCGACACCAGTCACGCCCTTTCGATGCTCACTCGGATGGGGGCTATGACCTGATTATCGCTCTTTCCAAACAAGCTGAGGGCGAAGCACAAAAGGCCATGCGTGCACAAGCAACAGACGTGGAAAGCTGGGACGTTCTGGATCCCAGTCTGGTGGATGGAACCCGCGACATGAAATTGGACGCTTACCGGGAAACCAGGGACCAAATTCGCGCAAAGATTAAAGAACGCTTTGGATTCTCTTAATTTTAGACCGTTTTCGGCACCTGCACCTTGACCTTAACGGCTCCTTGCCCCTATTTCCCACCTCAATACGGCGGACTCCTTCGCCTCACTCTAAAGGATAAGTTAAGCCACATATGGCAAAAGAAGATCTGATTGAATTCACGGGCGAAGTGCTGGAAATCCTGCCAAACGCCATGTTCAAAGTGAAATTGGACAACGAACACGAAATCTTGGCCCACACGTCGGGTAAAATGCGGAAGAACAAAATCCGCGTTTTGGCTGGTGACCGCGTTCAAGTCGAGATGACCCCATACGATCTATCCAAGGGGCGGATCACCTTCCGCTACAAGTAAATGCGCCTTATCCTCGCCAGCGCCAGTCCCCGTCGCAAGGAACTTCTGGCGCGAATTGGCGTGGTTCCCGACGCCATTATACCTGCCGACATCGACGAGACGCCGCGTGTGTCCGAGACGCCCCAGGCCTATGTCGAGCGCTTGGCGCGTGAAAAAGCCCAAGTCATCGCCGCAGCCAACACCGGTTCCTTGGTTCTGGCTGCCGACACAACGGTTGCCGTTGGTCGTCGCATCCTTGAAAAACCGATTGATGCCAATCAGGCTCGCGATTTCCTCGCGTTGCTCAGTGGCCGACGCCACCGCGTATACACTGGCCAGGCGATTGTTCAGGACGGGCAGGAAGTGCGCAGCCAGGTCGCTATGACCCGTGTCGCGATCAAGCGCCTCAGCCAGCAGGAAGTCGACTGGTACATTGACACCGGAGAATGGGAAGGCAAAGCAGGCGGCTACGCCATTCAGGGCGCATTTGCCCGGTTCATTCCATGGATCAACGGCTCCTACACCAACGTGATGGGGCTGGATCTTGCCATTACCCATGCACAACTCACCGGAGCTGGCCTTCGCCTATGAAGACACTTTACGTCATAGACAGCCCGCACCAGCGTGATCTGATCGTCAAGGACGGTGCTCCGCATGATCTGGAAGCTCCCATTTCTCAGCGCATCATCGACTGGCCGTGGATGCGCCCGTGGTCGAGCCCCTTGGGAGCGGGTGCCAAACTGTGGGCTCGTGTCCAAGAAGTCTCCAAGCCTCTAGGTGTCGCGTTCCTCGATACGGGCAAAGCCATACCGCCTCGACTGTCGCAGGGAACAGGTGCCGATCAACGAACCATGGTTCCGCTCAAAGACCGCGCCAACATCCGCGAGGGTTCCTGGGTCTGTGTGGAGATCATTGCGGATGCTCGCGAA
>JBMTIF010000300.1:0-3870 GCA_049437045.1 Alphaproteobacteria bacterium
GGAATCAGCAGCCTGGAGACCTTGGTCGAAGAACGTGCCAAAGACCAAACGGCCCTGCAGCAAGCCATTGAGCGGATTGCCGAATTGGACCAACAACTGCTGGTGCAATCTGAGCGCTTAGCCACTGTGCAGATTTCGGCCGATTCAGCCAACTCGCGCGCAGATGCTAAAGACGCTGAAATCGACGAGTTGGCTTCAAAGCTTGCAGCGTCAGAGGGCGAAACCATCGCCAGTCGCTCCCAACTGGCCAGCGCACGAACGCAGATCGACACCCTGAACGCGCAACTGTTTGACGTCAGACAAAAGCTCAGCCGGATCGAAGCCGTGCTGATGGAGCGGAACGCAACCGTGCGGGCTCAAAGCCTGGAGCTTGAAAACGCAAGCCTGAACATGGCTGCGGTACTCGCCGACCAACTGGCACTTGAGCAGGAATTGAAAGACGCGCTGCAGCAGCGCGAAATCATCCTGTCCCGCGCTCAGTCCAGTTTCGCCTTTGCAGCCCGCGATGCGGCGCAAGGCTTGGATGGCATTGTGGTTCAAGAAGAAACCAGTACAGTCGGCGAACAGGAGCTCACGCAAGTCCGATTCAAGTCTCGCGAGAAAATCCAGTTCGAGCTTGGATCTTATGAGATTCAGGAAGAGTCGCTCATTCAGCTGTCCTTGGTCGCAGAAGATTTAGCAGAACTGACCCGGCGCCTGCCCGAAGGACTTGATTGGTTGATCAGGATTGAAGGTCACACGGACCAGACGCCGGTAAACAATACCTTCAGCGGCGATTTCCGGAATAACATCCAGCTGGGCTTCCTGCGGGCTGAAGCCGTGCGCAGCGCGCTGCTTGTCACACTGCAAAATCTCGACTCTGACGAACCGTTTGAGACCAAGCTGTTGGCCTCGTCTTTTGGGGATACATCACCGATCAAGGACGCTACCGGTTTGCGGGGTAGAGAAAAGACGGAGGCTGACCAGCTAAACAGACGTATTGAATTCATTCTCTCGCCGCGCTAAGCACCGTCCCTACATTTACAGTTTCACTCTTTGAGTACAGGATTCGGCCCATGAAGGCGGACATTCATCCAGAATACCACGAGATCACCGTTGTGATGACGGACGGTTCCTCGTTCACCACGCGCTCCACTTACGGCGCACCAGGCGACACGCTGCGCCTCGACATTGACCCAAAGTCCCATCCTGCCTGGACCGGTGTGCAGCGTATGCTCGACACTGGCGGTCAGGTCGGCAAATTTAACGACAAGTTCGGCTTCATGTCGGGCCTCAAGGTCTAGGACCAGACGAACTTTTCCGGGTGCGGGCATTTTTTTGACCGCCCGCCCCTTGCGATCCCAAGTCGCGCTCCTTACGTCCTATGGCATCAGCAGGAAAGCCGCTCAAACGGAGGGCTTCAAAATGCTGATACAGGCCGTCACACGTGTGAGGCCTGAACTATAGAACCTTGCTTTTGCTTAAGGAGGCTACCCTATGCGTACTTTGGATCTTTCCCCGCTCTTCCGTTCTACCGTTGGCTTTGACCGTATGACCTCGCTGCTGGAAACAGCGTCGAGAATGGATACGAATGCCGCCAACAGTTACCCCCCATACAACATCGAGCGGCAATCTGAAGACGAATACCGAATTTCCATGGCCGTCGCCGGTTTCACGCTCAACGATCTGGAAATCGAAGTCCAGGATCAGGCTGTAACCGTTCGTGGCCGCCAGGCGGACGCTGTATCCGAAGACGACGAGACCACCACTTACCTGCACCGCGGCATCGCGACGCGCGCTTTCGAGCGGCGCTTCCATCTGGCCGATCACATTCGGGTCGCCGGTGCCAAGCTGGAACACGGTCTTTTGCATGTACAGCTGGTGCGCGAAGTACCAGAGGCTCTCAAGCCAAGAATGATAGAGATATCGGCAGGAACCACTTCCGGAACCAGCGCCAAAGTGATTGAGGGGAAAGCGACCGAAAACGACGTCGCTACCAAGGCCGCTTAGGTCCAACCAATCTCTCTCATTCTCTAAAGTTTACTTGCCGGGTCGTCATGGCGACCCGGCTTTGTTATGAGTGGCCAACACAGTATATTGCCGCTCGAGGAGCCACAGTGAACGAACCCATCATCGACGACGACGAAATCGATGAAACCACTTCCAAGGAAGAAGGCGGAACGCGCTGGCTTGTCCTGCTGATTCTGGCGGTTTCGGCTTTGGGGCTAGGCTGGGCCTTGTTTTTCCGGCCTGAGGGCTGGCCGGCGCCGGACGTTCTTTCGGTATTACTGGCGCCAGTTGGACTGATCATTCTGTTTGGAGGCTCGTATTTCCTGACCCGAGGTAAGGAGTGGACGGCACTTCTGAGATCGGCACAGAAAAACTGGCCTGAGGGCACCTTACAGATTGTGAAAACATGGTCCAAAGGCGGCCGAAAACTGCGTCGCGTGGATCACGGGACGATCAAAAATGCCCTCTATGATGCGTCTTTGCGCTCAAAGGGCGATATCGTTGTTGCGTTGGCCACGGGTCGGTCTCGCACACGTTGGCTCTTCGTCTTGATCGCCGCAGCAGCCGCGGCTTTTGTCGGCTATCTGCTTCTGCCTTCGGACCGGACGTTGTTTGGCGTCATGTGGTTTCAAACGCTGGTCTTTTCCGGGATCATGGTCGCCCTGCTGACCACCCGCTTGGGCCAGTGGGTAACTCCGTCCTTTCTGCGACGTCGGTTCCTGCTTTCGACGCCAGAAGCCGTCTATGCCATCGCCGGATTGGACAGCGACGCATTCTCCGCGCAGGTCATGTTCCACATCGCCAAGAATGAGCGCCGCCTAGACTTGCGGGTCTCGCCCGATCTGTGTGATAGCGCTGAAAAAGCTCAGGCTTGGGCGGATATCGCGACGACTTTTGCCCGTGATGCCTTTGATGAAGGATTGGATGCCGCAGCCTGTATCGCTGTAGCGGCCGCAGCTGACGTGGTGGCCAGCGATGAGAACGGCGGGACGGAACCGGGGCGCGGGCTTTACATCGATCTGTAATTTCTGCGGCAGCGTGGATCAGTTGTGCGTGGGATAGCATTTATTTCTTACGCCAAGTGCCCTATATGCTTAGCTAATCTCCCGAAATTTTAAGGACGAAAGGAGCGTGGCATGGCCCAGCATCCCCCACTGATGCCTAAAGCAACCGCTGTATGGCTGGTCGATAATACCGCACTCACCTTCGAACAAATCGCTGATTTCTGTCACCTGCATAAGCTTGAAGTCAAAGGCATTGCTGATGGCGATGTTGCCAAAGGCATCATGGGTCAGGATCCGACCAAGAATGGTCAACTGACCGAAGATGAAATCAAGCGGTGTGAAGAGGATATGAACGCCTCTCTGCAACTGGCGAAAAGTGACATGCCTGAGCTGTCCCGGCGCACCAAGGGTCCGCGCTACACGCCTGTGGCTCGTCGTCAGGAAAAGCCGGACGCCATTGCCTGGCTGGTGAAAACCTACCCTCACCTCTCGGATGCGCAGATCATCAAGCTGGTTGGTACCACCAAGAACACCATCGGCGCCATTCGGGACAAAACCCATTGGAACATGGCGAACCTTCAGCCGCGTGACCCGGTCCTACTCGGCATCTGCAAACAGGCCGATCTGGATGCAGCGGTGACCAAGGCCAATGCAGCCAATCCAGAAGCTGCGGCGAAGCTTGCTTCCGAACAGCCTATGTTCGATGAAAACCAGCCAAAAGCGGTAATTCCAGAGGGGATCTTCGCAGCCTTTAGCCGCGAAAATCAGTAGTCTTGATCAGGCGCTGGCTTCGACCAGCGCCGTTTTCTTTTTCTCTGCGGGGTAAAGCCCTTCCAAGGTGCTGGCATAGTCTTCTTTGACGATGTGGCGACGCACT
>JBMTIF010000301.1:0-3850 GCA_049437045.1 Alphaproteobacteria bacterium
CGTTAAGGGCGAGCGAATAGACAATGCCGCGTCCATCCGGTGAGAACCTCGTAGAAAAGGTTGAGGTTCCTTCCGCCGTTTCCAAAACCTCTTGTTGGCCGGTCACGAGATGCCGCAGGATGACCCGGACACGACCACTGTTGATTTCAGTGTAGGTGATCTCATCCCCATCAGGCGAGAAGCGAGGCGTCAGGACGATGCTGCTGCCATCGGATAGGTAGCGAATGTTGTGACCATCCTGATCCATGATCGCCAACCGCTTGACCCGTGAAGTTGCGCTCCCGTCTTCGGCAATGAACACGATCTGACTGGTGTAGTGACCATCAATCCCGGCGACCTTCAGGTGGACAACATCAGAAACAAAATGCGCAAGATCCCGCCACTGCGCCAAACCAACTTCCGCCACTTCACTGAGCTTGTGACTTTTGCTCTTGGCGTAATAGACGTGATAGGTCGCCTGAATGGTACTGCCGGAAACCGAGACATTGCCGGCTATAATCACCTTTGCCTCCGATTGCCGCCAAGCTTTCCAATCTGGCTGCTCAAGGAACTCAGACGCTGTCTGCGTGTAGTCCTTTGGATTGACCACGTTGAAGGTGCCCGAATGCAGCAGGTTCTGCCGGACAACTTTGGTAAAGTCGCGAGCGTGCTGAACCGACGCGCTGTTTTCTGCTTCAAACTCCAACACGGCCACAGGCATGGTCGAGCGCGCGCCACCGCCAATCCCGATGCGGAACTGGGCATGCGCACTGGCTGCAGCAAGTAACGAAATGACGAAGGCTAAGACTAAGGCTCGCATGGGAGCAACGAGAACGCTTCTAGTTGGGCGGAAATGGGGCCAAAACTGCCCGATGCCAAGGTTTCAAGGAGTTGTGTCATAGGCGTCACATTCTGCGTTATTCACTTTGCATTATTCATGCGCCTGGCTGGTAAATCAGCTCGATTTCGAAAGGGACACCTTCCACACCGTCTGGATTCTTAAAAGTCGAGCATTCGTAGATGGTTTCCCTGACGTTATCGGTAAAGGAATCGATCATTTCCCTGCTTGCTCCATTGGGAAAGGCGATTTTACCTTTCTCTGCACTAACGACATTCCCTTCCGCATCAATATTGACCAGAAAAGCGACCTGCCACGAATTGGTGTAGCGGATAAAGTGGTTCAGGGTCATGTTCATGTCGAAGCAGTTCTGAACATGGCGAGATGCTGCGAGCTGGGCTGCGGATCGGTCTGCTGCGCTCAGACTGGCTGAAGTGCCGTTACCGCCCCCTGTTTCGCCTTGCGCATCATCCGCCGTTGCCGCCTCGCCAGACCCGTCTGTCGTGGCTTCGGCAACGGTCTCCGTCGCTTCCGTTTCTGTGCTTTCTTCGGCAGCAACCCTTGGCGGTGCGCGAGGGCGCGGTTTGGGTATCAGGGGGTAGTTGATGACCGGCGCCGGTTCGGCCTCAGCGACCTCAGGCTCGGCTGCAGGCTCTTCGGTTTCCACCGCTTCTTCACCCAAAGGTGCTTCTGCCCCCTCCTCCTCCTGCAACAAGGCATCCTCAATTTGCTCACGCGTCGGGGACTGGTCGTTCGCATGTTGTATCACGTTGGTTGAGACCATGTCTTCGGACAAATCGGCATTGAGATTGGAGTTGACGGGTGCGGTCGAGACAAACTCTTCGAGCCCTTCGGGCAAACCATCGAACTCTGAGGCCTCTGGCAGAAACAGCGGATCAACCTCCGGGCTTGCCGCAGGTTCATCAGCTGTGACCGGTTCGAGAATGGGCAGGTCCTCTGCCGCTGCCAGTTCTTCCAGTGTCTGTTCAGTCACCAGGTCCAATTCTTCGAGCACCGCCGAGACGGAGTCTGGCAAAGGAGTTTCCTCAAACAGAATTTCGACTTCGATTGGGGGCGGTTGCTTTGGGGTCGGGTCAAAATCAAAACCACCTTGCATCAGGCGAACCGCTCCGACGTGCAGGCCAACTGACACAAGCACAGGCAAGGTCCATGACGATGCAGACACAGCCACAAGAGCCGCCTTGCTGGCTGACATCAAATTAGAAGAGAATCCCGCCGAAGACATCTTGCGCGTTACCGAGCGTTGCTCGGCCTTTCCATGATCAGCCGCACGCGATCAAAGCCCGCCTGATAGAGAACAGACATGGTTTCGGTCACGTTGCCATAAAGCAGATTCTGGTCTCCTTCGATCTTGATGAGCCGACCGGTCTCACCTTCCGTCTGCTCCAGCAGCTGCGGAATGAGGGTTTCAAGCGTTGTCGCATCCTCGCCCACAAACATTGCACCATCGCGCGCCATGGTGATCGTAATCGGTGTTTCCTGATCATTAAGTGTGGGTGCGTCGCCCTTGGGCAAATCGATGGGAAGGCCAATTGTGATCAGCGGCGCCGCCACCATAAAGACCACAAGCAGGACCAGCATCACGTCCACAAAGGGCGTGACGTTAATTTCGGACATGAGCCGATAGCGGCTTCGCCGTGCGCTATAGGATGCGTGTCTTGGCGAGTAGCCCATGGGTCAGACCCCTGCTTCCAGACTATCGCTCAGCTCTGCACTGAACTGGTCAATGAAGCCTTCCATCTTGCTGGCAATCAGACCCAGATCGTTGGAAAATTTGTTGTAAGCCACTGATGCCGGAATTGCGGCTACAAGGCCAAGAGCCGTCGCCAGCAGCGCCTCGGCAATGCCCGGCGCGACCACATCGAGCGTCGTGTTTCCTGTCGCGGCAATACCCATAAAGGCGTTCATCACGCCCCAGACTGTCCCGAATAGCCCGATGAAGGGTGCGGCCGTGCCGATGCTGGCCAGAATGATCATCTGGCGCTCCAGCTTTTCCATCTGCCGGGTGAGTTGGTCGTTCATGCGGCGATTGATGTTCCGGATCTGGGCCTGAGATTTGAGCACCCAGGTGCCGCCCGAAGACTTGCCCCAGTGCGCCATACCGGCCTGATAGACCATGAACATGGAGCTGCTGCCCAATGTGTCTTCGTGGTCAAGCAGCTCGTTGTAAATCTGGATCTCTGCAAATTTACGACCAAAGGATCTCGCCTGCCGGTTTTCGACCCAGAGGCGGTAGCCCTTCTCGATGATGATAACCCAGGTCACGATCGAGAGCAGAACCAGCAACCCCATGACCAGCTGAACCGCAAGAGGCGCAGCCGCTACGATCTCCAGAAGGGAGGCTTGTTCGAAAGTGTTGGTTGATTCCATTAAAGTTACTCGTCGAGGTCGTCGTGTTGAAGGTAGGGTGCCATGGCATCGAGCGCCTGCTGCGGCAAACGCACGGGGCGACCATCTTCACGAATTTGCGACACCGTAATACGCAAAGTGGTGCAGACTTTGGCATTCACGCCCATTTCTTGGTGCAATACCATCCGAGCCGCCGTGGTCTTCAGATACTTGGTGCGGATGGTCACGATATCGTCGTGAACCGCAGGACGCTGAAACTTCATATCCGCGGAGACTATGACAAAACGAAGCCGATGCTCCTGCCACAGCCAATCGGGATCCACCTTGAGATGGCGCAGCATCTCAGTCCGTGCGCGCTCGGCGAAATGAAGATACGTGCCGTGGTAAACGATCCCCGCTGCGTCCGTGTCGTGGAAGTAGACCCGCGTGTGCATGACAAAAGTCTTTTCATCGAAAAAACCGAGGGGGAGGCTGGGGTCTGGTTGCGCAGTCATGGCAGTCAATCGGCTCCAAACAGTGGGCCAGCGTCGCTGTCCTCATTTTCCTTGGAAATAGGTTTCAGGCCCATGTGCTCCCACCCAAAGCGCTCTAAAACCCGGCCCCGGGGCGTGCGCTGGATCAAGGCGCGTTGGATCAGGTAGGGCTCGACAACGTGCTCCAGCG
>JBMTIF010000302.1:0-3849 GCA_049437045.1 Alphaproteobacteria bacterium
AGGAAAGGGTTGCCGCGGTCTCACCATCGCTCAACAGTTGCTGTGCCGCTGGACCAGAGGCTGGGAAGTTTGCGCCGCGTTGCCACAGGTTAGGGTGCAAAGCATCAAGGAAAGCCCAGAGCGGCGCGGTAACGGCTTCAAAATCCGCAGATTCAACATCCGAGTAGAGCGCTTTCGACTGATCGGACAGCGCCAGTGTTGCTTGCTTCAAAAAGGTCGTACCCAGAAAATTGGGGGGCTGCGGGTAGGTAAAGCGCCCGGGGTTGGTCGCTGCCCACGCCGTCAATGCGCTCAAGTCTGTTGGAAAGTCGGGAGCAACTGCGCCATCAACAATCACGTTGAACTGCGCCATACCCCAAGGGGCTTCTAGGCCATCGGTAGGGGTCTGAAAGTCCAGAACAGTGGTTGGCTTGCCAACGACGTCCACGCCATCAAAAGCGGGTAATTGATCCACCCACGGGCCAAAAAGCAGATTTTCGCGCTTCATGGTCGCGAAGTTTTCGCCGTTGATCCAGATCAGATCGATGGAACCGCCGCTGTCTTTGCCTGACTGCTTCTCCAGCCGCACCCGGTTCACGGCCTCTGCCGTATCCGCCAGTTTCACGTGCCGGACAGTAACGCCAAAGTCTTCCTGCACCCGCTCACCTACCCATTCAATGTAGGCATTGATGCGCTCATCACCGCCCCAGGCATTGAAGAACAGGGTCTGGCCAGAGGCCTCGGCCAGCGTTTCTTCCCAGCTTTGAGCCCAGGCGCTGGCGGTGGTGACGCAATTCAGAGTCAGCACGGCAAGAATGGTTTGCAGAAGGGGGAGACGTCTGAGTTTCATGATCGCTAAAGCCTACTGTTTCGATCTGGAACGGGTGTGGACCGATATATTCGTATCACAAGGGCGATTTAGGGCTTTGCAGCTTTAAAGCCAAGCCCTGAGTGCTGCGCTACACTTGGCCGTGATGACCTTTGAGTTTCCCCTCGGTCATTCAAGTGGTGGACCCTGTACAACCCAGCCGTTGCCATCGGGGTCTTTGAAGGTTGCGAACCGGCCAAAGGGTTGATTGTCTATCTCCGAAATCGCGAGGCCGGCGTCGTACAGTCGCTGCCGGTCCGCATCAATATCGTCACTGATGATAACCAACCCTTGCTGACTGCCCGGCTTCATGGACTCGAACCACGTCACCAGCGTGATTGTTGGTGCCTGTCCGGTTGCCGATAGTTCCACCCATTGCCTGTCCGGTCCCATCGGGTTGTCCCGGACGATCTTAAAGCCCAGAACCTCACAGTAGAACGCCTTGGCACGACCTGAATCGCTGACGGGAACCGAGATGATGGAAATGTCTGTAAGAGCCATTGAATCCTCGCGAGAAAGAGACCTAACAAGTGTCGCAAAACGGCAGACGACAATCTGTGGTCATGCTACGCGATTTTTCGGTATTTAAATACGCAACATGCGCTCACGGGAGGAGCCGGGATGAGAGTTGGTTTTATTGGTTTGGGCAACGTTGGGGGCAAGCTTTCAGGCAGCCTTCTGCGTAACGGTTTTGACCTGACGGTTCGCGATCTGGACAAGTCCATCGCTCAACCTTTCCTGGATCAAGGAGCCAAGTGGGCCGACAGCCCGAAAGCCATGGCCGAGCAGGTCGATATGATCATCACCTGTCTGCCGTCCCCCGCTGCAAGCGCTGCGGTCATGGAGGCGGAAGACGGCATCCTCGCGGGTCTGCAGCCCGGCACGATCTGGGCGGAGATGAGCACCACCGACGAGAGTGAAGTTCGTCGACTGGGGGATCTGGTAAAGGCCAAGGGTGGCGAGCCGATTGACTGTCCTGTGTCCGGTGGCTGTCACCGGGCCGCCACGGGCAACATTTCCATCTTTGCGGGCTGTTCCCGCGAAACCTTTGAACGGGCTTTTCCCGTGATCCAGTCACTGGGTCGCCGCATCCTTCACACGGGTGATCTGGGCTCGGCCAGTGTGCTCAAGGTTATGACCAACTACCTTGCCACGGCCAATCTGGTTACGCTCTGCGAGGCGCTGGTCACCAGCAAACTGGCAGGCATGGACCTGAATACCACCTATGAAGCCATTCGGATTTCCAGTGGCAATTCCTTCGTCCACGAAACCGAGAGCCAGGTCATCCTGAACGGCTCTCGCGATATCAACTTCACCATGGATCTGGTGCGGAAGGATATTGGCCTGTTCCAGTCCATCGCGGAGCGCGCCGGGTTGGATTTGGAAGTTTCGCCTTTGCTCAATGAAATCTTCGCTGACGGCGAAAAGCGCTACGGGCCGCGCGAGTGGTCGCCGAACATCATCAAGCGACTGGAAGAAGCTGCGGGCATCGACGTGCTGGCCGATGGTTTTCCAGCCGACATGGTTGACGATGAGCCAGAGTTCCCGGGCTGGGAAGTTGTACCAAAGGGCTTGACCCGCAAGCCGCTCGTCGCGCCTCCCGAAGGCGTGGAGTAATGGCCGCAGAAAAGTCCCCCGGGGTCGCCGCATTTGCTGTCGAAGACCCGCGCCAGACCGATGTTCGTCTGCTGATCGAAGAGCTGGATGCCGAAATGGACCAGCTCCAGACCTGTGGCGATTGCGAATTAAGCAGCGCGGAGGAGCTGGCGCAGGACTACGTGCAGTTCCTCGTCGCGCGCTACCACGGCCACCCCATCGCTTGTGGCGCGCTGGTCATCAAGGATATTGATTGGGCAGAAATCAAGCGCATGTACGTGCGCCCCGTGGTGCGGGGCAAAGGGCTGTCCCGGGCGCTGCTGAACAACCTGCTCGATATGGCCAGAACACGCGATCTCAGAACCGTGCGTTTAGAGACCAGCACCGGTCAGGCAGCAGCGGTCAGCCTCTACCAAAGCGCAGGATTTGAACCTTGTGAACCCTACGCCGGACATCAGGCAGAGGCGGGCAAGGATTCCGTGTTCATGGCGTTGAAACTCTAATCGCCCACAAGCGCTAATCCGGGTACTTCCGCTCGCTGCGACGGACGCGGGTTTGCAGCATGGAAATAACCCCGGCTTCCTCATCATCACGATAGGCCCGTTCAATCGCAGAGCGGAAATCGGCAACAAGGTTCAGTCCAAAGACCGATACGTCGGAAATCTTGCTCACCCCGCCATCGTCCACAACCGTCCATTTCACGTTGTAGTTCTGGCCGTGCGTGAACACGTTGGTGTCCATAATTGTAGCAGTGTTAGACCGGTTCTCCCGAACCAGATCGACGGTAAAGGTCGTCTTCGGCTCGTAGAGCGCGAAAATGTCGAGGATGAATTCAGCAACCACATTTTCGATCAGCAGGTCAAAAGTTCGGCGCTTGGACGCGCTGAATTCACGCAGGAAAGGGCCGCCTGCCTTTTCACCCATGAGCTGAGTGGCAAAGCGGCTTCGTGTGACCGACTTGGCCCACTCGCGACGCGATGACCAGTCGTCACTGACCCCGTTCAAGGCACCGAAAAGCTCAAACGCATCGTTTGCGATGTCTGTAATGATCGCTGCCGGATCTTCGCCATTGTTCGCAACAGCCAGCGTTGGCGATAGTCCAGCCGCCAGAAATCCGCCGACACCCATCAAAAGTGCCTGTCGGCGGGTGAGGTTGCGTGCATTTGTCATGTTTAGTTCCCAGATACCTTCGCACAATGGCGCGCTAATCAGCAGTTACATGATGCCTTTTTTACTGAAACCCAAGCCCCAAGAGAAAGAATATTCGCGTGAGCGAGGCCGATCATCAAATTGAAATAGTTCGATTTATTGCATTCAGTAGCTGTTGAGCTGCGGCTTTGGGGTCAGATTGCCTCGTTATTGCGCTTACAACAGCAATTCCCGCTAAATTTTCGGTTTCCAGCAGG
>JBMTIF010000303.1:0-3845 GCA_049437045.1 Alphaproteobacteria bacterium
TGTCAGCACGTTCGATGATGACCTCGATGATCCAGTCCACGTCCGCGAGGCGGTCCATATGGTCTTCGAGGTTGCCCGGCGTGACGTACTTGGCGCGTGACTTGTGCATGAACGGCGCAGGGTCCGTCTTCAACGCTTTCTTGATCGCGTCTTTGGCGACCACATCACGGTCTTTTGCGCCCTCTGGCACGATGTCCAGCAGATCGACTTTGAACCCGGCATTGGCGCACTGCGCAGCAATGCCCATGCCCATCACGCCCGACCCGATGACGGCGATTTTCTTGATTTCAGTCATGGTTTTTTCCTGTGCGTCCCGGGGTTAAGCCGCTTCCATGATGGTGGTGATGCCCTGACCGCCACCGATACACTGCGTGGAAAGCGCGTACTTCTTACCCTCGCGCTTCAACAGCGCCGCTGCCTTACCCGTGATCCGTGCGCCAGTCGCGCCCAGAGGATGGCCCAGCGCAATTGCGCCGCCATCCAGGTTCACGCGCGCCATGTCCATGCCGAGATCGTTGATGCAGGCCATCGACTGGGAGGCAAAGGCTTCGTTGATTTCGATAATGTCGATATCACCCATTTCCAGCCCAGCCCGCTTGAGCGCCTTGCGCGTCGCACCGATCGGGCCAAGCCCCATGACGTCCGGGTCACAACCGTTGATCGCCATAGACTTGATGACAGCAAGCGGGGTCAGGTTGTGTTCACGCGCATACTCCGCCGAACACACCAAGGTCGCCGCTGCACCGTCGGTCAGGGGGGAAGACGTACCTGCGGTCACGGTTCCTGTTGCGGAGAATGCAGGCTTGAGACCGGCAAGGCCTTCGAGGTTGGTGTCAGGACGGATACAGCCATCGGTATCGACACCATCGACCGTTACAATCTCATCCTTGAACTTACCTGCCGCGTGCGCTGCTGCTGCTTTTTTGTGGGATTCCACAGCAAAAGCTTCCTGACTCTCACGGGTCATCTGGTAGCGCTCAGCGACGTTTTCTGCCGTCTCACCCATCCCCATGTAGACGCCATAGACGTCCTGCATCAGCTGGGGGTTCGGCATGGGGTTGTAGCCGCCCATCGGTACGCGCGTCATGGACTCAACGCCCGCCGCCACAAAAGCATCACCTGCACCCATGGCAATCTGACCTGCGGCGTAGTGAATCGCAGACATGGAAGACCCGCACCAACGGTTGATCGTCGCGCCACCTACCTCTTTTGGCAGACCAGCGCGCAACGCCACCAGACGGCCCATGAGCAAGCCTTGCTCGCCCTCAGGCGTTGCGTTGCCGAGGATGACATCTTCGATGGTGGAAGGGTCAACGTCGGCACGCTCGATCACCGCCTTTACAACGGCTGCGGCCATATCGTCGGGACGCGTCTTGATCAGTGCTCCCTTGTGCGCAGGCTGAAAGGCAGAGCGCGAGTACTGCGCAATTACGATTTGGGTCATTTCTGAGGTCCTTTGTCAGAATCAGAGGTGTTCGGTTTATCAAGTAAAAGTCGCGGATACGGGGCCTGATCAGGACCCGTAAATATCGCGGATTTCTCGTTTCAGAATTTTGCCAACCTGGCTCTTGGGCAGCTCGTCCATGAATTCGATGCGTTCTGGCAGCATGTAATCAACGATCTTGCCGCGCAGGTAGTCCATGACATCGTCAGCACTGATCGAACCAGCTTGATGCAACACAATCGCAGCAAGGATCACTTCCCCGCGCTTGCTGTCCGGCACACCACATATGGCGCACTCAGCAACTGCTTCGTGGCTGAACAAGATTTCTTCGATGTCACGTGGGTAGACGTTGAAGCCATTGTTGGTGACGATCATGTCCTTCTTCCGGTCCACGATGTAGGTGTAGCCATCGTCATCCATCACACCGATATCACCGGTCAGGAACCGACCATTCTGCAGGCACTCTGCCGTAGCATCGGGGCGTGCCCAGTAACCCTGCATCACCTGCGGGCCGGAGATTGCGATTTCGCCGCGCTCGCCGATTGGCATCAACTTGGAACTGTCATTCTCGTCAACAATCTCGATCACCGTGTTTGGCACTGGCAGACCGATGGAGTTGATTTTGCCGTCCAGCAGACGCGGCTCCTCACCCACAGGGTTGGCCGTCGCAATCGGGGAGGTTTCGGACAATCCGTAGCCTTCCGTCACTGAGCAAGGCGCGTATTTCTCGAAATTCTTTTTGATCTCGTACGGCATGGCCGCACCACCTGACACACAGTATTTCAGCGCATCGAGCTTGATCTTGCCCGACTGCACATCCGGGTGATTTGCCAGGGCGTTGAACATGGCCGGAACACCGGCAAAGATGGTGGCACCGTCGCCAATGGCTTTGGCTGCGTTGTCTTTGTCGAAGTTGGGCTGCATCACCATTTCACCGCCACGCATGGCCATGTAGTTCATGCAAATCGTCATGGCGAACACGTGGAATAGCGGCAGTACAGTCAGAATTCTTTCCTGACCGTCCTGAATGCCAGGGAACCAGCGACCAGCCTGCTGGCAGTTGATGTAGATGTTCTCATGGGTCAGCGTTGCAGCCTTTGGCAGACCGGTCGTACCGCCGGTGAACTGCAGCGCAGCCACGTCGGTCGGGTCCAGATCGGCCAGTTTGAATGACGAGCCGTGGCTCATCACTTCTTTGTAGGTGGAAATGCCGGGACCGCTGATTCCTTTGACCATGTCCTTACCACGCAGCAGCGGGAACAGGATCGACTTCAGACCGGAAAGTGAACCCGCGAAAGGACAGATAATCAGGTTCTGGAGGCAGCCGCCATTAGCACGCGACTTCTCGAAAACCGGCCCAACGTTGGGATATACAGCCTTGAGATCGGTCGTAATGATAATCTTGACCTCTGCCTGATCCACCAGCTTCTCGACCTGATCGGACGGGTAGGTTGGGTTGAAGTTGACCACAATCCCACCGAGCTTGCAGATCGCGTAGTAGAAGACGGGGAAATAGATACAGTTCGGCAGGAACAGGCCGATACGGTCGCCCTTCTCCACGCCCATTTTCTGCAGACCCGCCGCTGCCTTATCCACCAGAGCATCGGTCTCGGCATAAGTGAGTTTGTTGCCAAGGAAGTCCATTAGAGGACGATCGCCGAAACGCGCTACGGCCTCGTCCCACAACTGAGGAAGCGTACCCGTCTGAATATCCATGTTCCAATCGAGGTAACTTGGATATTTTTCCAGCCACGGATGTTGAGTGCTTGCTTTGGCCACGTGCTTTCTCCCACAAAACATTGTTACCAATTTCTATGGTGAAATGTACGTTTTACCCAAGGATGGGTCAAGTGGTCCCACCGCTGTTTTACCCCCAAGGCGCAGAACCTTTGAGGTTTGACAGTCTTGGAGGGAATGGCGATAGCAATGTTGGTTTGTTCTGTTGTCGTAATTCCTGTGGAATGGGGTGCCTCGTGGCCAACAAATTGCCCAAGAAGCCAAAGCGTCTGCGTGCTCATCTGGAGCAGCATCTGCATATCCTCGACACCCTGCCCTTTGCCATTTTGCAAATTAACAAGAAGTACAAAGTGGTTTGGGCCAATTTGGCAGCAAACGAATTGCTGCAGATGGACCCAGTCAACCAGCGCGTTGAGGACATTTTTGCAAATGAGATCCTTTACGACGCGGTGGAAGCGGCTGATGAGGATAACGAAGAAGTCCGATTTGAATTCGAATGGGGCGAACGCCCTACCCTGTCGATCCTCGCAACCGTAACCCCGATGCAGCAGACCTCGACCCAAGGCGGCAAAATGATCATGACGCTGCAGGATCTGACCACACAGCGCCAAACGGAAGCCGTGCGCGCTGACTTTGTCGCCAACGTCAGCCACGAGTTGCGTAC
>JBMTIF010000304.1:0-3832 GCA_049437045.1 Alphaproteobacteria bacterium
TTCACCCACTTACCGGGCTCGAGGTCTTTGTAACGCTCGAAAAAGTGGCCAATCTGGTCGATCAGGTTTTGCGGCAGCTGGGTGTAGGAGCTGATACCGTCGTAGAAAGCGTCGATTTTCGCGTGTGGCACTGCAACGATCTTTTCGTCACCGCCTTTTTCGTCTTCCATCATCAGCACGCCAACCGGAACAGCGCGGATCACTGAACCCGGCGCCAGCTCATGACGGCCAACAACCAGAACGTCCACTGGATCGCCGTCATCAGACAGGGTGTTAGGCATGAAGCCGTAGTTGCAAGGGTAGAACATCGGCGTGAACAGGATGCGGTCAACGAATACAGCGCCGCTTTCCTTGTCCATTTCGTACTTCACAGCGGAGTTCGCAGGGACTTCGATCACGACGTTGATGTCGACAGGTGGGTTCTCGCCACGAGAAATTTTGGACAGGTCCATAGGGATGAGCTCTTACAACAGATTGGTGGATTCTGCTGGCGGTTTGACAGACCAAGGCCGAGGGGTCAAACGCGGCTATTGCAGCTCTCCTTTCGCGATTTGAAAGGCTCAGAAGTGTTTGAACCCGTCTGACTTGCTGAGTGCTTCGCAAACGGCATCTGGGCCTTGGAGCAAAACCGGCGAGCCGGGGGTTGCTGGCACCACTTCACCAACCACCGTACAGTCCGCGGGCAGTGGTACGTCGGGACTGAGGGTAAAGACGAGTTGATAGTCATCACCACCACGAACCTGTGCCGCCCAATCTGTCGCTGGGTCTGCGAAGGGCACACGCTGCAAATCCAGATGTCCGGTGACACCGCTGGCCCGGCAGATGTGGCCGAGATCAGCCACCAGTCCATCGGATACATCTGCGCATCCACCGACGCCTTTGGTGCCCAGCAAATCCAGCCGGGGCATGGGGGTGCGATAGTGCTGGGCAAAAGCGGTATCGTGCTCTTTGGCCAACATATCCCGCAGCCCAAGCGCTCCCAGCCCTATGGAGCCTCCTACACAAACGAGGTCGCCGACTCTGGCGCCGCTGCGCCGCCACAGCGTTCGGCCTTCCAGTGCGCCCATGACAGTCGCAGAGAGGACCAGCGGGCCCGGAGAGCCAGTGGTATCGCCGCCAAGCAACCGCAAGCCAAACACGCTACAAGCGTGTTCCAAACCAGTAATGAAGGCATCACGCCAGGCAGAATCGCACGTTTGAGGGAGACTGAGGTTGAGTAAGGCGTGCGTAGGCCGGGCGTTCATGGCGACCACATCGGAGACGTTGACGGCCAGCAGTTTGTGCGCAAGGTCGCCTGCTGGTTCAGAGCCGAGGAAGTGGACGGCCTCAACCAGCGTGTCGGTGCAGATCACATCGCCGGGTGGCAAAGTCGCCGCATCATCTTCGAAATTCAGCGCATGATCGGGGTCTGCCAAACCCTTCAGATCATGGATGAAATCAAACTCAGACACGGACTGTTTCGCTTTTCGTCAGTTCTCGTTCAGCTCTTCGGGGCGCAGCGTTTCGGCGATGGTCACAAGGGTACCGTTCACCATCGCTGGCTCTTTACCTGAGAAGAACAGGTTTGCGAGGGTAATGTACTCGTCGATTGTCACTTTCGCCGGAATATCGAGGCGCTCGCTTAACTCAAACGCACCGGCGCGCAAGATGGCCCGCATGACGCTATCCAACCGCGCCAGCGACCATTTTTCAGACAGTGACCCATAGATCATGTCATCCAGATCAGCGGCGACCCGGGAAATGCCCTCCAAAATCGCTTGAAACAGCTGTCGGTCGTAGGCACCCAACTCCATACCATCGAGGTCAACGCTGTTGAAATGCCGCTCAAAGCCTTTCAGCACGGGGTCCAGAAGAACCTCGTCATTGGTTTCGATCTGATACAGCGCTTGAACAGCAGCAAAGCGCGCGGCGGTTCGGGGACCGAGGGTGTTGGATATGTTGACCTGTTCTGGAGTGCTCATTTCGGTTTAGCCTGCAAACCGGTTTTTAAGTCGAACCAGCGACAGTGCCGCTTCGGCGGCGTCTTTGCCCTTGTTCTTCTGGGCCTTGTCAGCCCGCACCCAGGCCTGCTCCCGGTTTTCTGTCGTCAGAATGCCGTTGCCAATGCACAGACCGTCGGTCATGGCCAGCACCTGCAGCCCGTGCGCGCTTTCGCTGCACACGTAGTCATAGTGCGTTGTCTCACCGCGGATCACACAGCCCAGAGCGACAAAGCCGTCGAAGGATCCGCTGTTCGCAGCGAACTTGATCGCCGCAGGGATTTCCAGCGCTCCGGGGACGGTAACGGTTTCGTAAGTCACGCCTTCGCCAGCGAGGTATTCTTCAGCGCCTTCCTTCAGCGCCACGGAAATGTCGGTGTAATAGGGCGCTTCGACGATCAGGATGTGCGGAGTTGCAGACATCGGTACTTTGCTTTCCTTTGTGTGTTTATTCGCTCAGACCACGGTAGCCCGCAACCTGCAAGCCAAACCCTTCGAGGCCAACCAGCTCACGGCTGGCGTTGGAGAGCAGGATCATCTTGCGCACGCTCAGCTTGACCAGCACCTGCGCACCCAGTCCATAGGTCCGCAGCGCCTGATCGGGGGGAAGTTTTTCCATGCTGTCAGGCGAGTTAATCAGCACTATGACACCCTTGCCTTCTTCGTTGACCGTGCGGATCGCGGCCGGGAGGCTGCTTTTCCCACCACCGCCAAGCAGGTCGCGGCGCATGTTCAGCGCGTGTACCCGAGTCAGTGTCTCTGCTTCCGGTGCAATATCACCTTTGACCAGCGCGAGGATTTCCGGCGCGGTCGGGTCTTCCTGCTCGCGGAAGGTAATGATGCGGAAGCCGTCGCCGAATTCGGTTTCAAACGGTTCTTCGTTGACCTGTTCGATCAGGCTTTCAGTCGCCAGCCGATAAGCAACCAGATCAGCAATGGTACCAATCTTCAGGCCATGTTTCTCGCAGAAAGCGACGAGATCATCGCGGCGCGCCATATCGCCGTCTTCGTTCATGATCTCACAAATCACACCGGACGGGTTCAAACCTGCCAATCGCGCAATATCGACAGCTGCTTCGGTATGGCCAGTTCGCTCCAGCGTGCCATTTTCGCGCGCGAGAAGAGGAAACACGTGACCGGGCGTCTGGATATCGCCCTGTTGAACATTGGGATCGATGGCGACGGCAATGGTCCTTGCCCGATCGGGCGCGGAGATGCCAGTGGTCACTCCGGTTGCCGCTTCAATCGACAAGGTGAAAGCCGTCCCGAAACGGCTCTCGTGCCGTTGAGGCATGAGGGGTAGGGCGAGCCGGCCAATTTGTGCTGGTGGCATGGCCAGACAGATAAGCCCCCGGCCATAGGTCGCCATGAAGTTAATCACCTCAGGCGTTGCCATTTGCGCCGGAACGATGATGTCGCCTTCGTTCTCGCGGTCTTCGTCATCCACGAGAACAAACATTCGTCCGTTCCGGGCTTCTTCGATGATCTCAGGGATCGAAGACTTAAACTCGTTGAAGATCGCGACCATTGATCAGGAACCTTGGGTTTGCGGTAGAAACTGTAACTGGCGATGAACATAGCGAGCCAGCTGATCAATTTCCAAGTTGATCGGCGCAGGTCTCGCCTCCGAAATCTCGATGTTGCCCAAGGCAGAGAAAGCGGTGACCGCCTGAGTGTGCGGGATCATGTTGATGCCAAAGGTCTCGTCGTCCACTTCATTGATGGTCAGCGAAACGCCGTTGAGCGCCACAGAGCCTTTGGGCGCGAAAAAGGGCATCAGCGCCTTAGGGGGACGGATGGTCAGCCGCCAGCTGTCACCCTCCGCCTCGCGGCGCACAACGTGAGCAACGGCG
>JBMTIF010000305.1:0-3813 GCA_049437045.1 Alphaproteobacteria bacterium
ACTGGAATCCGGCACGATTGCCGACCCGGGCCGAATGGCTGGTATGAAGGAGCGGCCTGGGCTTGATCTCGATCTTTGTTTCCCACCTTCCAGCGCTGCCGCAGCAGCGCCGGCAGCTGTTGAAACCGTTGTTGAGGTGCCCGGCGGGTTCCCGACAGAAGGCCCGGTTGAACTGACTGAAACCCAGCAATCCTGTTTGATCGAACTGATCGAAAACTCGGACCTCGCAGCGACCCCGAAAGGGTTCATCATCCCGGCAATTGAGTCCGGAACGCTATCCAACCCGGCCCGAATGGCGGGGCTGAAGGAGCGGGCGGGGATCGACCTCGACAGCTGCTTCCCCGGCACCAAGGCATAGGCGAGGATAGACGATCATGGCTTTACCTGCTTACCGTCCTGACCGACCCGATGACCTGACCGGCGTGTCCGGTACCAAGGGGCTTTTCGCTGTTTTCGCCAAGCACGGCACAGCGGCCAACATCCTGATGATGCTGATGATTGCGGCGGGGATCTACGCGTTCTTCAACCTGCGGACCCAGTTCTTTCCTGACTTTGTGCAGGACCGGATTACGGTGCGGGTCAACTGGACCGATGCACCGGCGGGGTCGGTGGATGAAGGTATTGTGCAGCTGTTGGAACCGGAGTTGCGGTTCCTTGATGATGTTGAGGCGGTTTTTGCCTCAGCCGCTGATGGCGGGGCGACCATATCGCTTCTGTTCGATGTCGGTACCAACATGGAACGCGCCAAGGCAGATGTTGAGTCGGCCATCGACGCGGTAGAATCAAGCCTTCCCGAAGATGCCGGAGACGCCTCGGTAAGGGTATCGGCGTTTCGAGATCCGGTTTCGTCCATTCTTGTCGCTGGACCGCTGGATGAAAACGGTCTGAAGGCCATTGCGCAGCGGATGCGGGACGATCTGCTGGGGCTTGGTTTGTTGGAAGTGAACATTCAGGGCGCGCGTGATCCTCAGATCGAGGTTGAAGTCGATGAAGTTGCCCTGCGGCGTCTGGGCCTGACCCCGGCGGATGTTTCCAGCGCTATCGCGCGCCGGGCGCAAGACCTGCCAGCCGGGACGCTGGGCGGGGAGCAGGCTGTCAGAACGCTGGGGACCGAAGCCACGGCAGATTCTGTGGCCAGTGCGCAGATCCGGGCCAAGACAGATGGTACGATCATCCGTGTCTCTGACGTCGCCCAAGTGCGTGAAATCGTGCCGAATTCGGGGCGAACAATCTACTACAAGGGTCAGCCTGCAATCTCGCTGGAGGTTCGCCGCGGGGCGGATGGTGATGCGATCCGTCAGCAGCAGGTGATTCAGGACTATCTGGACGAAATCGAACCAACGCTGCCCGCGAACGTGACCCTGAAAAACTACAACATCTTTGCTGACTTGATTTTGGGTCGGGTGCTGCTGTTGCGAGACAACGCTGTTTTCGGCGTTTTGATTGTGCTGGCATTCCTGTTCCTGTTCCTCAACGTGCGCACGGGGCTTTGGATTGCCGTTGGGATTCCGGTTTCGATTGCGGCGACGCTGGGTGTCATGCTGGCGCTGGGCTTGTCGATCAACATGCTGACGCTGTTCGCGCTGATCCTGTCGCTGGGGATTATCGTGGATGATGCCATTGTGGTGGGGGAGTATGCCGATTTCCTGCATGAGCAGGGTTATTCCCCCTCTCAAGCCGCGATCATCGGAGCGCAAAGGATGGTTGGGCCCGTATCGGCAGCAGCGGCAACAACGGTGCTGGCCTTTGGCGTGCTGTATTTTCTGCCCGGACGCTTTGGTAACTTCACGCAGGATATTGCCGTGACGGTCGTGGCGGTTCTTATCGCATCGCTGATTGAATGTTTCCTGGTTCTGCCCGGCCACATGTACCACGCGCTCAAGGCGCGGCAGCGCGGCGAGCGGCGGCTGCGGTCGGGTAATGGCTATCCGACCCCGATTCACTGGGGCATTGCAAAGTTCCGCAAGGGCTTTGACGCCGGGTTCGAGTACGTGCGCATTCGGCTGTTCCGGCGTGTGGTCGCGTTCTCGGTCTGGGCGCGGTATCCGCTGCTGACGCTGGTTGCGGTGATCTTTGCCTACTCTATCGCGATGGTGATGACCGGGGAGCCGCGATGGTCCTTCTTCATTCGACCCGAAAACAACACCGTCAACGTCAATCTGACCATGGTTGAAGGGGCGACGCGGGACGATACCTTTGAACAGATGCAAATGGCCGAAGCCTATGTTCCTGACCTGATCGCTCAGGCGCGGGAAAGTGGCCTGTCTTCGCTGAAGCGGGAGCAGGAAGCAGCCATGGAAGGGGCGTGGTACTCCATCCCCAAACGGGCCTACGACCGTGCGGCCCTGCAGATCAAGATCGACCAGCTGCAAGACCGGATCGATAACGTTCCGCCCGAGGATGATATTACGGTGATGTTCAGTCAGGTCGGTGCGCGCGGTGGCCGGGGCTTTGGCGGGACAGGTTCGACCAACACCGACCCCGACCTTCTGGGCAACCTGCGCGTGGAACTGGTCGAGCAGGACACGCGGGTTTATTCGACGCGCAACCTGTTCTTTGGCCTGTCCAGCATTCCCAAGCATCCCAAGCTGGAGGGCATTGCCTCGCGGCGGTCCTTCAGCGGCGGGGACACAGGCTCGCTGTCCATTGCACTGGTGGGCGGAGAAACCGAGCAGCTCAAAGCCGCAGCCTTGCAACTGACAGCCTTCCTGAATGGGATTGGCGGGGTTTCTGAGGCGGAGGACGATACGCCCTTTGGCACCACTCAACTGGTTGCTCGGGTCTCGGACCGAGGCGCGGCGCTGGGGTTTGATGCCGGGAGCGTCGGCCAGCAGCTGCGGTCGTGGTTGTCCGGCTCCACAGCTGTCAATCTGGTCCGTGATGACGGGGAGGTTTCGGTCGAGGTCAAAATCGACGAAGCCGCGCAAACGGCCAACTTCCTCGCGGGGCTGGACCTCTATACCCCGACCGGTGCGCCGGTGAAGCTGAGCCAGGTCGTGGACTTTACCGAGGTTGCGGGATTCTCCCTGATCCAGTCGCGCGACGGTTCTCGACGGATCACGGTACAGGCGGAACTGGATGAAGATCAGGGCAATGTCGGTGACGTCGAAGCGCGATTGCGCGAGATTGGTGCGCTGGGGCTGTTGGAGAGCGACTATGGCGTCTCTGTCCGGTTTGAGGGCGAGTCCGAGGAACAGCGTGAGTTTTTTGTCGGCTTCACCCAAGTGCTGCTGATTGCGTTGGCGCTGATCTATCTGGTGCTGGCGTGGGTGTTCCAGTCGTTCTTCAGACCTCTGGTCGTGATGGCGATCATTCCGCTGGGCTTTGTCGGCATGGTGCTGGGGCATCTGGTGCATGGGCAGGTGCTTTCGTTCCTGTCGCTGATCGGCTTTGTCGGGCTGACCGGGATTATCGTGAACGACAGCATCGTGCTGATCGGTACCATCGAGCGGCGGGCCAAGGTGCAGTCGATCCGCTCAGCCATACTTGACGGCGCGGCGGACCGGCTACGACCGGTGCTGCTGACCTCGCTGACCACCATCGGCGGCCTGACGCCGCTGATCTTTGAAACCTCGGTCCAAGCGCAGTTCCTGATCCCACCGTCGCTGACCATTGTTTACGGACTGGGTCTTGGGACCGTGGTGGTGCTGATCCTCGCGCCGGCGCTGTTTGCAGTGCAGCATGACATTGGCGGGGTGCTGCGTTCGACGGGGATCGTCGCGGGTAGTGTGCTCAGACGGCGAAAACCGCGCTTTGCGCGTCGGCCCGATCCCGATCCCGATCCCACGGCTGCGGTGTCGGTTTCTACGGGAC
>JBMTIF010000306.1:0-3812 GCA_049437045.1 Alphaproteobacteria bacterium
GAGGAATTCGCGGCCCCTCAACCCGGTAAACCCTTCACCGTGGAACTGTCGGTCAGCGGGCTGACAGTCAATGTCGGTGAACGTCAATCGCTGCTGGAAGCCATCGAAGAGGCAGGTGTTGATGCCCCATACATGTGTCGCGGCGGTGCCTGTGGTCAGTGCGAAACGAAGATCGTCGCTTGCGACGGTGACATTGAGCACAACGATCACTGGCTGACCGATGAACAGCGGGCCAACAAGGAAGCGATCATGCCGTGCATGTCGCGCTTCTCTGGTAACAAACTGGTTTTGGAGCGCTAACCGCGCGCAAAGAGAAAAGGAGGGTCGTGCACAATGGGCATGGTCTTTAAGGACGAAACTTTTCGAGACGACTACAGCTTTTCGAACTCCCCAGAAGCCATAAAGCGCTTCCCGTTCCCGTTCGACAAAGACAGCTATATGTACGCCGTCAATATGGAGCCGCACACACCCGTGCGTCCGGGCAGCGTCTATGATGTCTCTTTTGACGTGGATGAGCACTACGTGTCCGAGATGCGAGACCGTGCTCTCGTCCTTGCGGATGACCCGCTGCGGTGCCAGTCCTTGCCGCACATGACGCTGGCTGGCTGGGATCTGCTGGAACTCATCATGGTGGAGAAGGCCAAGGATTACCCGGACCTGTTCGAATTGCACCGCGATGGCGACAACTGGCACTGGATCAACCGCCCGCTTGGCATCGACGACAAGTTTACCTTTGGTGATGAAACCACCCTGCCTTACGGCCCAATGGAGTACATCACTCGTCAGGCACAGGGTGATTTCTGTGTGCTTGACCAGCGCGAAGGCAACCTTTGGATGGATGCCGGCATGGTGACGACCCAGGCCGACTGGTCGCTGGATTTCGATATTGGCATGAACTTCTTCGAATGGCATGCGCCGGTCCCGCTGGCGCACGAATTGGGTATCTTCCAGCGCGCCTTGAAGTTCCTGACGGCGGTACAGATTGGTGCGCCCGCACGCCGACTGAACTGGACCATGACAGTAAACCCGCTGCTCGATACCAGTCCTGAGAATTACCATAAGTGGGGCATTCAGAAGACCACGCTGACCGACGAAAACATTGGCGCAAAGCAACACTTGCGCGTCGAGCTTCAGACGTTCTGGCGTCTGCCACGGTCCAATGCGCTGGTCTTCCCGATCCGCTGTTATCTGATCAGCCTGCAGGATCTCGTGACCCAGCCCAAATGGGGTCGTCGGCTTCACCGGGTGATCCGCGATCTGCCCGAAGAGCTGGCGACCTACAAAGGCTTCATCGCCAATCGCCCAAAGATTGTGGAGTACCTTTCACAGTTTGACGATGGTGCGCCAACGTCTTTGGGAACCTGGCCCGAAGACGACTAACGGGCCGGTTCATCGAAAGATTGATCCTGTGAAAAAAGCAAAGGCGCCCTCTTGGGGGCGCCTTTTCCGTTTGGTCAGGAGCCCTCGCATCCGGGCTTTGGGATCGCGCGATCTTACTGCGGGTAGGTGATGATCGACAGGTAGCGCGCGGGCAGTTTGGTCAGTTTACCGGGGCCATGCGGCGCGTCGGCGTCAAAGGTAAAGCTATCGCCGGGCTCAAGCCGGTAAATTTCACCAGCGTGGTGGTAATCCACCTCACCTTCGAGCATGTAGATGAACTCAATCCCATCGTGCTGGAAGGTCGCAAAGGTGTCGGATTCCGTGGTCAGCTCAATCAGATAAGGCTCAACGATAACCCCGCTGGCGTTGGACCCCACGTGGCCCAGCAGATTGTATTGGTGACCCGCTCGCGTCCCAGCCCGGTCCACGTCCAACCCGCTTCCGGCTTTGACCAGAACTGCTGAACGCTGCTCTTCGAAACGCCGGAAGAACGACGTCAGTGACACGGACAGGGCTTCTGACAGCGTCTGCAGGGTTGTAAGCGACGGGGACGTCAGGCCATTCTCGATCTTGGAGAGCATGCCCGGTGAAATGCCGGTTTTTTTCGACAGCTCCAGCACTGTAATATTCTGCTGTTTGCGCACGGCTTTGACTTCGCGGCCAATGGCAACTTCCAGAACTTTCTCTCGTTGGTCAGAGACGATCTTGTGGGGATCCTGCTTGAGCACTGGGCTCTGCAATCCCTCGGCTTCGGCCACCGTTGATACGTCTGTTACTTTTTTCGTCAACCTGTCGTCACTCTCTCGTTGCAATTTTCTCCGCGCTTAGAACCAGTTAAGACCCTCTAAAGTCAATTTCCAGCGCCGTGGAGCAGGATTGCGCCACGGCACTGCAAACGAAGATCCCTAGATTTTCAGGTAGGATTCCAGACTGTCGTCCAGCGCGTCCTTCCACGGGGTATGGTGTGGCGGAGCTTTGGTCCCGGTCAGTGGCGAAGTATAGCCATTGTCCCGGAACGTCATGATGTTTTGTTTCTTGTGGCCTTTCCACTCCTTGAAGGCTTGGTTCGCGGCTTGGATGTCGAAGTTCGGGTAGTCGGTTTCTTCCATCAACTCCTGCACGTAAGCGCCTTGGTATTCGATTGGCCCATAGCCGTCGGCTTTGGCGTCTTCGTCGGCTTCTCGTGCCGCCACGTCGGCTTCGAGCGTTGCGCGATCTGTCGGCATGTTGATCCGACCCATGATTACGTCACGAACCCACCAGGCTTGTGCGTCGAACATGTTGAAGGTGTACCACTGGTCCTGCATGCCCAGGTAAAACAGGTCCGTGTTCCCGATAAAGGCCACGCCCTTATACAGGTTCGCGCTGGCCAGTCGGTTGGCGGTGCGCAGCTTCAGCTTGCCTTCCATGAACGGGAAATGATGCAGATAGCCCGTGCAAAGGATGATGGCGTCAACTTCCTTGGACGTTCCATCGATAAAGTGGGCCGTTTTGCCCTCGACCCGTTCCAGTGCGGGAACCTCTTTCCAATTGTCTGGCCAGTCATAGCCCATTGGTGCGGTCCGATAAGCGCAGGTGATTGATTTCGCCCCGTATTTCCAGCACTGCGAGCCAATATCCTCAGCGGAGTAGGACGATCCCAGGATCAGAATATCCTTGTCTTTGAATTCCAGCGCGTCACGGAAATCGTGTGCGTGCAGGATGCGGCCACCGAAGCGGTCAAAGCCGGGGTAGTGCGGTACGTTCGGGGAAGAGAAGTGTCCGGAAGCGACAATGACGTGGTCAAAGTGCTCATCCGTTTCCTCGCCCGACGTCAGATCTTCAGCAATGAGCCGGAAACCACCACTGGTGCATTCTTCGACGCGTCGCACCGCCGTATCAAAGCGGATCCAGTCCCGGATGCCTGCCTTCTTTACCCGGCCTTCGATATAGTCAAAGAGCACGGCCCGCGGTGGATAGCTTGCGATGGGTTTTCCGAAGTGTTCGTCAAAAGAGTAGTCGGCAAATTCCAGACCTTCCTTCGGGCCATTGGACCACAGGTAACGGTACATGGAACCGTGCACAGGTTCACCATTAGCATCCAGGCCGGTCCGCCAATCATAGCGCCAGAGGCCGCCCCAATCGCTTTGTTTCTCAAAGCAGACGACTTCTGGAATCTCCGACCCCTTGGCTTTCGCAGACTGAAAAGCACGCAGTTGTGCCAGTCCCGATGGTCCAGCGCCGATGATGGCTACTCTCTTTGACATTCGTTAACTCCCATTTATTCAACAGTTCTGAATAAATGCTAACTCTACAACGCCAGCCTGTCGATACTTTCAGGAAACAAAAATTAATCGTGGTAAATCAATTCTCAAACCGGTTTTGTCCTCGCCGGCTTTCCGTCAGTGGCATTTGCCGGACGATGGATTCATGCGCGCGTTGGTCACACATGG
>JBMTIF010000307.1:0-3809 GCA_049437045.1 Alphaproteobacteria bacterium
AAGCAAGGCCGCAAGATCAAGGCGAGCTAAGCACATCGCAAAAAGGGCGAGGCAGGAAACACAATGCGTGTGATAACGGTTCTGGTTGTAATGGTGCAGCTGTTGGACATGGCGGTGCATGTCTTCAGTAATCAGGCCGAACCCAGCCGGATAGCCTCAAACTTGATTCTGGCTGCTGGTGTACTGTTCGCGGGCCGTATGGACGGGGGCAGATCTCAGTTGATCCTGATCCTTTCTATCTTGGTGTATGCCGTGCTGAACCTTGTGTTCCTTGTTCAGAACGGGATGGTCAACACCGCGACGGGATCTGCGCGTATTCCGCTCTTCGGATTTGTGATTGTCAGCCTCGTCCTTTCAAGTCTGCTGGTTTACCGCCGCCCGAAATAGGTGGATCGGGGACCAGCGGCCGCGTGGTCGCAATGTCGCAAATGAAACTGAGCGTGGTCTTGGTTCGCATGCTGTGCTGGATAAATGGCGGTAGCCCACTAGCTGAAAATCTGCAGCTGAGGGGCTTGCGCCATGACTTACCCATCCGACCCAAACCGTCCTGAGTTTGCCTTTGGCGCACGGTCGCGTCAGTCGCCGTTTTTTGATCGTGCGAGGGCTGCGGGTGCCTGCATGTACACGCTGTATAACCACATGGTCATGCCGGTCAGCTACGGTAATCCAACGGCCGAGTATGATCGTCTGATGAACCACGCCTCCATGTGGGACGTGGCCGCCGAGCGTCAGGTACAGCTCAAAGGGCCAGACGCGCAAAAGCTCGCGCAGATGATGTCACCGCGCGATGTCTCCAAATGCAAGATCGGGCAGGGCTTCTACACCCCTATTCTCAACAAGGCTGGTGGGGTGATCAATGATCCTATTCTGCTCAAGCTCGAAGACGATCTGATCTGGCTGTCAATTGCAGACAGCGACGTGCGCCTTTACGCGATGGGACTGGCGGACGCCTATGATCTTGATGTCGAAGTAACAGAGCCCGACGCCTCTCCTCTGGCGGTACAAGGTCCAAAGGCTGAAGATGTGATCGCCGAAGTGTTTGGCGAACACGTGCGTGATATCCGGTACTTCTGGTTCATCCAGACCGACGTGCAGGACATTCCAGTGGTTTTGCAGCGTTCAGGCTGGTCCAAGCAAGGGGGCTTCGAAATCTACTTGCGCGACGGCTCACGCGGATCGGATCTTTGGGATATTGTCTGGGCCGCGGGTGAGAAGGTCGTGGGCGATAAATGGGGCCCTGGCGCGCCCAACGCCATCGAGCGCATCGAAAGCGGCCTGTTCAGCTGGGGCACTGATTTTGATGAACTGAACAACCCCTACGAATGCGGCTTGGGCAAATGGTGCAAGCTGGATGGCGAGCATGACTTCCTTGCCAAGGAAGCGCTGCTGCGGATCCAGAACGAAGGCGCACGGGAAGCCTTGGTCGGCTTGCATCTGAGCGGTGATGAGCCTCTGCCGGGCATCGTCAAGCCAATGCCCATTATCGATCAGGCTGGCAACGCCATTGGCACGGTCCGCGCTTCGGTCTGGTCACCACGCTTGAACAAGAATATCGCTCTAGCGCGGATCGCCAGTGGTGAGTCGGCCCTTGGCAATAAGGTGCAGGCAGATGTTGGTACCGGGTTTGGCGACGCGACAGTGGTGGCGGTTCCGTTCGTTTAAGACCAATACTCGGTCAAACTGCATAAAATTAGCATTTTATTGCCGCTGACCTGAGTCTGGCTCTTGACCCGGCTTTCTAAAAGCCGTCGTTGTCCTCAAGGGCTTGGCCGATGTACCATTTCGGCCAAATGCAGCGTGTTCTCACCAGACGCGCCAAACAGACGAGGACTAATTCAACGATGATTGGATGGATACTGACCCGTCCCCTCGCACTTTTGACCGGTGCAGCGGGCGGTGCTGCGGCTTCTCAGGTGCCGACTTTCCAAAATGCCTACCTGAACTACCTGCAAGGCCGCGTCGATGAAGCCAGCCGTACGGCTCAAATTGCCGAGCAGGAGCTATCCCGCGCCATGAGCACCCTGGGCGTGGAAACCACTGAGGCCTTGAAGTCTGCTGTTGCGCAGACCGAGGGTGTTGCAGCAAGCGCGCTGCAAAGCTCCATAACCGCTTGGGAAGCTTTGATCGAGCGGGCCCAGTGGCTGCAAACGACCATCGCCGATATGACCACACAAGGCGCGTTCGAGCGCCTTTATAAGCTGCCGCTGAACCTGAGACCTGAATTCGTACAAGGCACCATGCGCAACTTTGAGCCGGGTTTTGCTTTCAGTGTGGACAGTGCGGTTCTGGTCGCTAGCGTCGCTGTGTTGGCCTATTTCATCGCGCGTCTGATTGCGCGACTGTTCTGGGGGCTGGTCCGCCCACCAAAAGCCGCCAACGGCAAGGGATAAGTCCATGGCGCTGCGCATGCTGGAGATTGTCGGTGACATCAAAACGCTTGCCCGGTGCCGGAATGTGCTGGACCAACGGCGGGTCACGGACGTCTGGCAGCTAACCGGCGCCGTGCACACGCACAATGAAGAGGGCGCAGACCCGCCCGAGACTGATGACATCCGTCCTCCGGACCGAGGCTCGCTGCGGGCTTTGGTGCAAAAGGGCGATCAGCAAGCCATCCTCGATGCGCTGTCGGCAGTTGTCTCCAGTGATCCAAAAGCGCGGATCGTCCTGCTGCCCGTCGATGCGACCGAGCCTGAACCGAAAGTTTCCGAGGCTGAGGCCTTTCGTCAGAGGATCAGCACCCCGCGGCAGGTGCTCTATTCCACCATCGCAACCGGCGGCAAGCCGACGCTCACTTACTATGGCTATGTTGTTCTCGCGACGCTTGTGGCTGCGGTTGGGCTGCTGACAGATTCGGTGGCGGTGGTCATCGGCGCGATGGTGATTGCCCCGCTGCTCGGGCCTTTACTGGCGCTGGCCTTTGGCTCCACGTTGGGGGACGCGGGTCTGATCCGGCGCTCGCTGATAACGGCGAGCAGTGGAATTGCTTTGGCACTGGTGCTGTCGTTCGGGGCTGGTGTGGTGTTCCCGCTGGATGTTGAAACCCGAGAAATCACATCACGACTGGGCGTCGGTCTTGATGGACTGCTGGTCGCCATCGCCTCGGGTGCTGCAGGCGCGCTGGCCGCATCACGCGGAACCCCCGGCGCGCTGGTCGGGGTCATGGTCGCTGTGGCGATTCTGCCGCCAACCACGGTGGTGGGACTGATGCTGGGGCAGGGCCGCCTGATCGATGCCTGGGGAGCGTTTCAACTGCTGGGGCTGAACATCGCGGGTTTGCATCTCGCAGCTCAAGCGGTGTTTGTGGCCAACGGCATTCGGCCAGGCAGCTGGTGGCAAAAACGCGGGGCCCGCCAGTCTCGCGTCCTGTCGACACTGGTTTCCGGCGCGGTTGTTCTTGTGTTCCTTGTCACCTTTTTCACGCGTGATTTTCTTTAGCCGGAGGAGGGCGACTTTTGCGCTTGGTTCGAATTGCTTTGATGGGGCTTGGTGGCCTGCTGCATGGCGGCTGCCTGATCGACAGTCAGCCCGAACCGTCTGTGGTTTCTGATACCTGCGGCAGCGGCGTGGTTGAACCTTACCTCGGCGGTTCAGTCGATCTGGTCCCTACGGACCTGATTGGTCAGCCTGCACGTGTTTATCCCACCGGCTCCATGCTCACCATGGACTACCGCACCGACCGCCTTAACGTCGAATACGATCCCGACACGCGTGAGGTGCTTCGGGTCAGCTGTGGGTGAGTGATCTCCAGTCAAATCAGAGGTTCAGCTCGTCTGAACCTCTGCCCAACTGGCGAAGTTTAGGGTGTGCAG
>JBMTIF010000308.1:0-3807 GCA_049437045.1 Alphaproteobacteria bacterium
AACGCAATCAGGAAGTCGGTGTTGCCGTTGCGTGCGCCTTCTGCGAGCCGAAGGATCTCCTCCCGCGGGATCGCCTGAAAGCTTCCGCGCCGGGGTGGTGCTTCGAAGGCCGTGTGAAGAATGCCATGAAATGATGCATAGGCTTCGATGCAGCCCTGAGAGCCACAACTGCAGTGCGGGCCATTGGGTTCATGGCAAAAGTGACCGAAGTTCGGTGCCGTCTGCTCCGTGGTGCCTGCGTCGAGCTGTCGTGTGACACCGAGGCTCACCGTGCCGCCGACAGACAGACAGGCCAGTGTGCGCCGTCCGTCGAACAGGTAGTCCGCGATCAGCGAGGGTTCCTGAACGATGCGCAGGCGGTCCTTGAGATCGTTGAAAGTGCGGCCGAAGTCGATCACTTCCTGCCCGAAGGAGGGCGTCCAGACCAACCGCTGCTCTCCGTCAAACACCACACCTTTCGTGGTGAGCGTTACCGCGCCCATCCGCGTCAGGTTGATCCCCGAGCGCTCCGAAATCCGTGACAGCCCCAGACGGATCAGCCGGATGAAGGACAGGACGGTTTCGTCCTGCTGATCCCGTTGCAGGGAAAAGCGGTCCTTGAGGGCGCCAACAAAGTTGATCAGGGAGAACTCGACTTCCGAAGAACTGATCCGGGCGATGACGGCGTGTGTCGTCTCGCCGATCACGGCAAACTTGATCTTGGGTCGGCCGCGTCCGCTTGCCCGCTCCGCCTGGCGACGCTCGACGATCCGTTCTTCGACCAGTTCGTTGAGGATGACCGATACCGTTCCGGCTGCGAGACCGGTGGCGCCCGCCAGATCACCGTGCGTGATTTCGCCCACCTCACGCAGTCGCCGGAGTACCAGCGCGCGGTTGTGGTGACGAAGTCCTTCGGTGGTGAAGCGTTGCAAAATGTCCTCCCGTCCGGCGCAAGACTGTCGGCCGGAAACCGAGCCATTTCACAGCATAAGCATCAGGAATGCAAATTTTTTCGAGAGTCGAATTGACTCATGGTTCCGCATGTGTAGTTTTATTTCATGAGTCGATTTTATTCGATTCATTGAGCTCTCACAGGAGAGAGCATAGACACATGTTTTGTCTTGGGAGGGACATCATGAAGACTATCCTTAAACTCGCACTGGCGGTTTCGGCTGCCTCAACCCTCATGGCAACCACCGCCTACGGCGAAGGTCTGACCATTGGTGTTTCCTGGTCAAACTTCCAGGAAGAACGCTGGAAAACTGACGAAGCTGCAATGAAAGCAGCCATCGAAGCAAACGGTGATCGCTACATCTCTGCCGACGCACAGCTGTCGGCATCGAAGCAGCTGAGCGACGTGGAAAGCCTGATCGCACAGGGCGCTGACGCTCTGGTGATCCTGTCTGTGGACAGTGGTTCGGTCGGTGCTGCCGTGGACAAGGCAGCTGCTGAAGGTATTCCGGTTCTGGGCTACGACCGTCTGATCGAAGACAACCGTGCCTTCTACCTGACCTTCGACAACAAAGAAGTCGGTCGCGTGATCGCGCGCTCGATCTACGCTGCTGTGCCGCAAGGCAACTACGCCATCATCAAGGGCGACAAGGGCGATCCAAACGCTCTGTTCCTGCTCGAAGGCATGATGGACGTTCTGAGTGATGCTGTAGCATCTGGCGATGTGAAAATTGTTGGTGAAGCCTTCACCGACGGTTGGAAGCCAGACAATGCACAGAAGAACATGGAACAGATCCTGACGGCCAACAACAACAACGTCGATGCCGTTCTTTCTGAGAACGACGGCATGGCGGGTGGCGCTATCGCTGCTCTGGAAGCACAGGGTCTCGCGATCCCGGTTTCCGGTCAGGACGGTGACCACGCTGCTCTGAACCGTGTTGCTCGCGGTACCCAGCTCGTGTCCGTCTGGAAAGACGCGCGTCAGCTCGGTGCAGCGGCTGGTAACATTGCCGCAGCTCTGGCTTCCGGCGTTGCCATGTCTGACATCGACGGCGCTGTTAAGTGGTCCGGTGGTGCAAACGGCGTTGAGATGGATGCCATCTTCCTTGCCCCTACGCCAATCTCGGCTGACAACATCAACGTTGTTATCGAGGCAGGCCACATCGCCAAGGACAAAGTCTGTGAAGGCGCCACGGCAGGTGTAAACGGCTGTTAAGCCCGGATCACCTCCTCTGACCTAGTGCGTGCCGGTCACTCTGGAGCCTGCCTGTTTGAACAGGTTTGGTTTCAGGGTGGCTGGCGGGTGCTGTCCTGAGCTATCACAATCGTAATTGAACAAACACGGGGACGTTCTGCTGGCCGGGACGCAACCCTTTGGCATTAAAGAGGCTGCAAGTGGTGCAACTCGTCAAAGAACCTGGGACAGAAAAGGCGGCCCGGGTCGAAAACGAACCATTCTTTACCCGGTTTCTGCGCTCGACCGAGATTGACGCGCGACTGCTGGGCATGCTGGGCGCGCTCGCCCTTATCTGGATCGGCTTCCACCTTTACGGCCAGCTGGTCAACGGCTTCGGCGCGTTTCTGACCCCCCGAAACCTTTGGAACCTCTCGGTCCAGACCGCTTCGATCGGCGTGATGGCAACCGGCATGGTGCTGGTCATCGTCACCCGCCATATCGACTTGTCGGTGGGTTCGATCATGGGCTTCTGCGCCATGTCGATGGCGATCATTCAAGTCTGGATCTTGCCCGAGTTGCTCGGTCTAGGGCATCCGATGATCTGGATCATCACCGTGATCTGCGGGCTGCTGATCGGCTGCCTCATTGGGGCGCTGCACGGCTATCTCGTGGCCTACATGAGCATCCCGGCCTTCATCGTCACCCTCGGCGGACTGTTGTTCTGGCGTGGCGCAGCCTTCCTTCTGGCGCGCGGCGAGACCATCTCCCCGGTCGATGACACATTCTCCAAACTCGGCGGCGGCCCCTATGGCTCCATCGGGGCCATTGGCAGCTGGATTATCGGGGGGATTGCCTGCGCGGTTGTCCTGTTCCTGATCTGGCAGGGCCGTGGCAAGCGAAAGCGCTTCAATTTCCCACTCCGCCCGGTCTGGGCCGAGTTCTTTCTGGCGATTGTCGGCTGCGGGGCCATTCTTGGCGTCGTGCTGCTGGTCAATTCCTACCCCTGGCCGAAGGGGATTGTTCGGCAGTATGCGGCGGCCAACAATATCGAGACGCCCATCGGCGAGATCTTCATCAGCCACGGCTTCGCGATTCCGGTCATCATCCTGATGGCTGTGGGTGTGGGCATGACCTTCCTGGCGACGCGGACCAAGTTTGGTCGCTACGTCTTTGCCATCGGGGGCAACCCGGAAGCCGCAGAGCTGGCTGGCATCGCCACGCGTTGGGTAACGGTGCGCATCTTCATGCTCATGGGGACGCTCTGCGGCCTGTCTGCCGTGATCTCATCGGCACGCCTGAATTCGGCAACCAACAACCTCGGCACGCTCGATGAGCTCTACGTCATCGCTGCTGCCGTCATTGGCGGAACGTCCTTCTCCGGAGGGATCGGCACGATTTACGGCGCGATCCTCGGCGCACTGGTAATGCAGTCGCTGCAAACGGGGATGGTGCTGATCGGGTTTGATGCTGCCATCCAGCAAATCGTCGTAGGCTCGGTTCTGGTGTTCGCCGTCTGGGTCGACACCGTTTACCGTCGGCGTGCGAAATAGGGGTCAATCATGAACGAGAATAATCAACAAACACCCCTGGTCGAGTTGCGGGATATTTCCCTTGCCTTTGGCGGGATCAAAGCCGTCGATGAAGCCTCGGTGAGCCTGTACCCCGGCGAGGTCGTTGCGATTCTTGGGCACAACGGCGCC
>JBMTIF010000309.1:0-3777 GCA_049437045.1 Alphaproteobacteria bacterium
CAGAAGGATTTGAGTGGCCTCTTCGATTTCTTCTTTCAAACCGTCATAGAGGTCATCACCCATCTGTTCGACAAGCTCGTCGTCGTTGAGGGCGTTCAAATCAAGATCATCATCTGACATGGTGGTCTCCCTGGATCAGACACCGCAAAAAGTTGCGGAACACATCGATAGCTAAACGCTCATTTAGGCGATTGGTCGAAGTGCGGTTGCCACGGGTACGACTTTCGCATGTCTGAAAACGACCGTAGCCCAATTGCCGAAGTCTCTGCCGCGCTTCATGTTGGAAAAAATGCACTCAGGAACTCACTGCACGAAGGATTAAGCGATTGCTGGAGCTGGTTGGTATTGTTGCGCCGTTCTTTATCGTGATCATGCTCGGCTATCTCGCTGGTCGGCTTGGGTTTTTCAACATCGATTCGGCAAAGGTCTTCAACAACTACCTGCTTTACTTTGCCCTGCCCGCCATGTTCCTTTCCAAGCTGCTGGAGCAGGACGTACTGAGCGGCTTCGATGTTCGAATATTGCTGATCTTCATGGGCGCAAACACCACGATCATCGTCATGTCGTTGATTATCCACGGTGGTCTCTATCATTTGCCTTTGGGAGACACGGCTTCGCTTGGGACAACCTCCACGTGGGGAAATTCGGGCTACATGGGTATCCCACTTGCGCTTGAGCTTTTGGGTGGACCGGGGATCTTTGTCGCGTTTTCGCTGCTGGCAGCCGATATCATCATCATATCGATTGCCGGTTTTGCCCTGCATGAGATCGATAAAGACCGTTCGGAGAACGGCGGTGGCAATGCTCTGGCATCAATTTCACGGGCTGGACGAAAAACGCTGCGAAGCATCGGGACCAATCCGTTCCTCTGGCCCTTTGCCATCGGATTTGCCCTCAGCGCCGTTCGCCCCAACTGGCCACCGCTCCTGTCCTCTTCGATAGATTTTGTCTTCCCCGCACTGGAAATGCTGTCAGCAACCGCGTTTGGCGTAGCGCTGTTTTCGATTGGGGTTGGAATGGCGCTGCGTCCTATTTCCAACGTCAAGGAAGCTGCGCCCATTCTGATCTCGACAGGATTGCTCAAGCTGGTCGCTCATCCGGTTGTGACGGCCCTTCTTGCGGCATTCCTCTTCAACCTCGAACCAGCCGTCTTTGCGACGTGCGTCATCCTCGCCGCAACGCCAACTGCGACCAATGCTTTCATCATGGCAACAGCTTATGGGAAGCGGTCCAGCGAGGCTTCAGCGGCGATTTTGGTATCGACCTCCATCGCGTTTTTCACTCTGACGGCACTCCTGTCTTACTTCCGCGCTGACCTGGGCATCTAGGTCAGTTCATCGGCAGGACTTTGCCGGGGTTCATGATGTTCTGAGGGTCCAGAGCGCGCTTGATGGCAACCATCATGGAAACGGCTTCGGCACCGTGTTCGCGTTCGAGGTATTTCATCTTGCCGTGACCGACCCCATGCTCACCGGTACAGGTACCGCCCATGGACAACGCCCGGTCAATCATACGGGAATTGACCCAGTTCACCTGCTCCAGCTCTCGCTCATTGTCCTTGTCGAACAGAAAGGCGAGATGGAAGTTTCCATCACCGACATGACCGACAATCGGCGCCAAGACATCCGTTTGTGCCAGATCCTCAACCGTTGCGTTGATGCATTCCGCCAACCGCGAAATCGGCACACAGACGTCCGTAGGCCAAGCAGACGCACCGGGTCGCATGCGCTGGACTGAGTAGAACATATTATGCCGAGCGTTCCATAGACGCGCCCGCTCTTCGGGCTTGGTTGACCACTGGAAGTCTTCGCCACCGAGATCAGTGGCAATTTCCTGCGTCAGTTCCGCCTGTTCCTGCACCCATGCTTCGGTGCCGTGAAATTCAAAGAAAATGTGCGGTTTTTCCTGCATGCCGAGGTTATCAGCCTGGTTCACAGCGCGGATGGAATCTCCGTCCACAAGCTCCATGCGAGCCACCGGAATCCCCATCTGCTTCACCATGATTGCGGTGTTTGCCGCTGCATCGATATCTGGAAAGGCGCAAACAGCAGACGAAACCGCCTCAGGCTGCCCATACAGTTTAAGCTGGATTTCCGTGATGATGCCCAAGGTGCCTTCGGAACCAACCAGTAGCCGGGTGAGATCATAGCCTGCCGACGACTTCGGCGCGCGCCCACCCGTGCGAACAACCTCACCGTTAGCAAGCACCGCCGTCAGTCCTAAGACGTTGTCTTTCATGGTTCCGTAGCGCACGGCATTGGTGCCGGAAGCGCGCGTCGCCGTCATTCCGCCCAGCGAAGCATCAGCGCCGGGGTCAATAGGAAACATCAGACCGGTCGCGCGCAAATCTTCGTTCAACGCCTTCCGCGTCACACCCGCCTGTACCCGACAATCCAGATCGGCTTCGTTGACTTCGAGGATGGCTGTCATCAGGCTGAGATCGACTGAAATGCCGCCACGGATTGCGTTGATGTGACCTTCCAGAGATGTGCCCGTTCCGAAAGGAATAATGGGCGCGTCATGCGCTGCGCAGAGATTGACGACTTCCACCACTTCCTCAGTCGTCTCAACAAATACGACACCATCCGGCGGGACCCCGGCGTGATGGGCCTCATCTTTCCCGTGGCGCTCTAATATCGCCGCAGCCGTCGAAAACCGATCGCCAAACCGAGCACGTAAAGCATCAAGCAACGCAGGTGATGTCATGACTTTTTCCTCCTGAACCAAGTTGACCACGAACAGCCCGAGACGAAAAGCCAAACTCGTCCCTTGCGACAAGGTGCAGACACAAAAAAAGCGGGGCCAAAACCCCGCTTTCCAAATCACGCGTCTTCTTGTTCAGAAAGATACGGTATCAGTGCATGGAGATCATCGATACTGAGATCAGCGGCTTCGCGTGTGATGGGCTTTCCACGGTAGGCAACGCCCAAGCCAGCCACTCGGATCATCGCGATGTCATTGGCACCGTCACCCAAGGCAACGGCCCTGTCCGGCTCGACACCCAATGACTGACATTCAGCCAGAAGCACGGACTCCTTGGTCTCTGCCGTGACAATCGGGTCCAGAACTTTGCCCGACAGGGCGTCGCCGTCGAGTTCGAGGCGGTTGGAAACCACCCGATCAAAGCCGAGCCCTGCCCCAACCACATCCGCGATCAGATGGAAGCCGCCACTGACCAGAACCGTGCGCATCCCGAGCGATTTACAGGTGCTCAGCAGTGCTGGCGCACCGGTAGAGAGACCAACTTCCCGTGCGATGCCCTGAATGGCTGAGAGCTTCAAGCCCTTCAACATCATCACCCGCTCTTCGAGCGCCTCACGAAAATCCAGCTCGCCTCGCATCGACCGCTCGGTGATTTCTGCGATCTTCGGTCCAATACCGAGAGCGTCGGCCATATCAACGATGGTCTCACCCTCGGCAATCGTGGAATCCATATCGGAGACCAGCAGTCGGTATTTTGATCCGGCCACGTGCTACTCGCTCATTTCAGGAAATTCGAGGAAACGGCAACGATCGATCTGCGGTAATGACTGCAGGATTTTCAAGTCTTCCTCACTCACCGCACTGTCGATTTCCAGAAACGCAATTGCATCCCCGCCTTGGGCCAGTCGTCCCAAGTGGAAGTTTGCAATGTTGATCCCGCTGTCAGCCATCCGTGAACCCACGGCACCAATCAAGCCCGGCTGGTCCTTGTTGGTGATGTACAGCATGTAACGGCCCAGTGTGGATTCAAGCTGGATGCCCTTGATTTCGGTAATCCGGGGACGACCCGCCATC
>JBMTIF010000310.1:0-3749 GCA_049437045.1 Alphaproteobacteria bacterium
CACCCAGTCTGCCTGCGCGGATACCGGTTCACCTCGGTTGTTCAACGCAGCGGCGGTAAAGCGAACTTCACTGTTTTCCGCAACAGGCTGGGTCCGGTCAAACTGCGGTTTCAGACCGATAAAAGTCTGATCGCTCTCGACCGGGGCGCGGACGCGGGTTCGTTCCTGTCGTCCTGCTGCATCGGTAACGACGGCTTCGATATTGATGTAGCTCAGCGCGGTCTGGTCCGGCAGCGTGAAAGCTGGAATAGTGAAGCGCGCAACGCCATCACTGTCCGTGTCGAGGTTCAAATCAAAGGGACGAGTGAGGATGAACTCTTCCTGACTGAGACCTACATCATAACCGGCCAGTTGAGCCTCTCGCGACAACGAGCCGGAGAGGGCCACCTGCAGGTCTTTGGCTGGTGCGCCGTAAAGGTAATCGACCCGCACTTCGATGCTGTCGGTCCCGTCAAAACGCAAGGCGTCTACTGCGCTGATCTTGATCTCTACCGATGGCGGGACAAAGTCGGCAACCTGCAACGGAACGGATTTCAGCACCGGCATACCCGGTCCAAAGGCCAAATCAAGCGACCAGCGCCCCTGGCGCGCGCCAAAGGGCAAAGCCACCTCAGCCTCGAAGCCCATGCCCGCTTCAAGCGTCACGTCGAACTGCTCAACAACGTCACCACTGGGGTTCACGACCCGCGCGTGTAAAGTTTTTGGCAGAAGAACATCTTCGCTTGCATCCGTCTGACGCAGTAGGCCAACAACGCGGGCGGTTTCGCCTTCGCGATAGGTGCCGCGGTCAGCTTTCGCCCATAGGTCCAGCGCCTCAGAGGGCAAAGACGCAAGCCCGGATTGGGTTTCGATTTCAATCGGTGCTCGACCCAGAGCGAGGAACGCGTCACCAAGGTCTGGATGACTGGCGTAAAGATAAAGCGGCTCATCGGCGTTTTTGCCGTTCAGCTGCGAGGCCGTGAAGAACGCCGTCGTTGCATCCTTGTTCTGGGTTGCAGAAAAAGTCCGGTTGCCACGCGTTACCATCTGCACATCCACCCCATCAAAGACAGGGGTGCCAGTGCGGGTATCAATGGCGTTGATGAACAGGCCTTCGGGTGTGTCTACGGTGGTTAGCGCAAGATCACTGACCATGATCCATTTGACGGAACCAACGCTGTCTTCGGGCGTTTGCTGCAGTGTTAACAAGTAAAGCCCACGCTTGGCCGGTTCTTTGAGCATGTCGCTAATGGAAATACCGTCGCGCCGCCGTTGATGCTTGAGTGCGTCAATCGATAGGGTGCCTTCGAAAACGGGGCTGACCCGATCCCGGAAAGTTCCTGTACGGCTCTCAAAATACTCGTAGGCGTCTCTCGGGTCGGCGATGTCGTAGGTATCCTGCGCCAGCACGCCCTGACGCAGTACCTGAGAGATACTGCGTTCATCCAAGTGGTATAAACCGACAAGCAATCGTTCGATGTTGACGGTTTCAACCGGAACCAGTTGCTCGCCAGAGGCAGGCAGGACATAGCCCTGACCCGGCAGTCGCATCTCTGGATTTCGGCCGGGTGTGGTTAGGGAAAAACTGACACTTTCCCGCAGTCTTTCGCCAGACTTGCCATTCAAACCGGCCTTAACCGTCAGTTGATAGGTCTGTTCGAAATCCATGCCGACAACGCACAGCCTGTAACCCTGATCCAGCACAGCAAAGCGCTGCACAACAGGGGTTGGCGAAATTGTAATGAGGTCGCGATAGTCAACGCGGTGGGATGCTTGAATGGGGCGGGAGAAATCCACGCAGAGGCGGGTGTAATCACCTTCCTGCGCCGTGGATGCATCGTATGGACCAAAAAGTCCGACTTGTCGGCTTAGTTGCCAGATGCGGTCTCTGGCTGCATTTGGGTAATCTCGGATTTCTTCATCGGAAAGCATCTTCAGGATCGTTGCAGCGAGCTGTTTATCGCGCTCGTTTTCCAGTGTGGCTTGGGCTTCCAGCGCGAGTGCTGAGGCATGATCGTCGCGCCCGGCATTCATCGCCGCCGCTGCTGCCAGCACCATCGCTATTCCTCCGTCGTCCTCGTCTGCTGACAAGGCAAGGAGCAACCGGTAGGCATCGTTCATTTCGTCCCAGTCTCGCGGGTAGCGTGGGGGCTGAAAGAAAAGGCCATAGGCTGCATCACCAATGACTTCCGAAGCGCCGGCCAGTTCTTGAAATGAGTATTTGTCTGCTGTCTCGGCTCGGGCCGTTTCGAGATCTTTACCGTTCAGCAGGGACTGAGCGGTGGCGCTGAGCGAAGGGGTTAGAGCGACCAGAAAGGCAACATTGACGGCAATTATACGTGCAATAGAAAACACGGTGCGGTCTCCTCGACAAAAGGTGATCGGGAAATGCTAAGAAAATAGAAGTGACCTAAGGTACCATAAATTTGGGCGCAAAAACGGCGATATGTATCAATATTCCAGCGCTTTCATCGCAATCTTTGGTCAGTTTAGGTCCCGGGATTTGCACAAATGGCGGTCAAATTCACCTGTATTTCCGGTCATCCGTTGCACCGCTTTGAGCAAAGGCCTAGTGTCCGCGCACAAATGCTTGGAGGAGCATTCAACGAAAACCGGGCGGGAGGAAAATTCGCCATGTCCAATACGATTCCTGCGGATATCAATCCTAAGGGTTACACCCATATCCTAGATATGCTCGAAGACGCTGTGGCCACCTATGGCGACAAGCCGGCTTACACGTCGATTACGCAGGCTTTCAGCTACCGTCAGTTTGCCAGCATGGTCGATGATTTCGCCAGCTATCTGGCCAGCTTGCCGGGTATGGAGCCGGGTGATCGCGTGATGGTTCAAATGCCGAATCTGATGATGTCACCGGTGACTTTCCTTGCCATCTGGAAAGCAGGCTTTGTTCCTGTGCCTGCGAACCCACTCTACACCCCTCGTGAAATCCGTGTGGTGCTAGAAGACAGCAATGCCAAGGCAATTGTTGCCTACCGCAGCGCGACTTTCACCGATGAAACCTTGCAGGGTACATCGGTTCAGCACCGTATCGCCGTGGGTCGGACTGACTGTCACCCAACCCCAAAGAAGTGGCTGATCGATTTTGTTCTCAGCCGGTCCGGTGCCCCTGCGCTGAACGATCTTCCAACTGGCGCGGTTGAGTTCCGCGATGCCATGAAACAAGGCCGCTCGCTTCCAACACCCAATCACGAACGTGCGTCCGACCAACTGGCCCTGCTGCAATACACGGGTGGCACAACCGGTGCGCCAAAGGGCGTGATGCTGACGCAGGCCAATATCATCTCCAACGCTTTGCAGAACCTTGCATTGACGCCGGGGGCCTTTGAATATGGTGGCGAGACCATGGTGGGCTGCTTGCCGATGTACCATATCATGCCACTGTACGCGCACATTCTGCTGCCGTTTGCGATTGGTGCTCATACCTTGCTGATTGCTGACCCTCGGAACAACAAAACCTTTGTTACCGCGCTCAAGTCCACGCCGTTTACGGTCTTTGTTGGCATCCACACGTTGTTCAACAACTTGCTGGCCGATGAAGAATTCCGGAAATTGGACTTCTCCAGCCTGAAATTCTCAACTTCGGGCGGTATGGCCTTGCCAACGGCAACAGCTGAGCGTTGGCAGGAAGTGACCGGCTCACCGATCACCGAAGGGTATGGCCTGTCCGAGACGTCTCCCGTTCTCACCGCCAACCCCATCACGGCAATTAAGCTCGGAACCGTTGGCATCAAGCTGCCTCACACAGAAGT
>JBMTIF010000311.1:0-3746 GCA_049437045.1 Alphaproteobacteria bacterium
CATACCGACCAATGGCATCCGCCTGCACGCACGTATCGCCGGCAGTGGCCCTTTGCTGGTTCTCGTCCACGGGTGGCCAGAGCTGTCTTACAGTTGGCGGCATCAGATTGGACCGCTGGCCCGGGCCGGGTACAAGGTTTGCGCCATCGATGTCCGCGGCTATGGCCAAAGCGATCAGCCGCAACCCGTAGATGCCTACGCCATGACCCAGCATATGGCCGACATCATCGGCGTTATCGATCATTTGGGCGAAGAAACCGCTGTTCTGATTGGTCACGACTGGGGTGGTCCAATCGTCTGGAATACGGCGCTTGCCCACCCGGACCGGATCCGCGCTGTTGCCGGGCTCAGTGTTCCCTATTTCCGACGTGCCGCCCTGCCGCCGTTGGCGCTGTGGAACCGGTTGTACACAGACAAGGGCCGCTTTTTCTATCAGGTCTATTTCCAGAACGAAGGCGTTGCCGAAGCGGCTTTCGAAGCAGACCCAAGGGCGGCACTGGCCAAAATCTATTTCGCGCTATCAGGCGACGCAGCCAAGGTCGGTGGCGTCTGGCCCGCGCTTGGGGTGAACGAACCACTGCTGGACCATTTGCCGCTGCCCGAGCCGTTTCCAGACTGGATGAGTGAAGACGAGTTGCAGACCTTTGCCGAAACCTTTGCCCAAACCGGCTTCCGTGGTCCGTTTAACCGCTACCGCAATATTGATACGGACTACCACGCCTTGCCCGACTATGGCGTCAAAGCTATCTCCCAGCCCTCCGCCTTCATCGCTGGCGCGCTGGATCCCGTTCGAACTTTTGTGCCGGGACGGGATGCCTACGAAAGCGCGGGCGAGCTGCTGGGCGATCTCCGAGAGTTAACGATTATCGAGGGCGCAGGGCATTGGATCCAGCAAGAACGGCCACAGCAGGTTACATCTGCCCTTCTGGCTTTCCTTAGAGGACTGTAGTCAGCCAATCCGCGACAGCTTTTCCCATCCTGTGATGATTGCTCTCATCCCAATGGATCGGGTCGAGTTCCGAGGACGTTGCACCCTGGTTCCCATCAAAAAACATATGGCCTCGCGCCGTACACATGGCTTGAATTTTCGACGGCAGCTCAAGCGATTTAGATCGACCACCCAGCCACTCCGCAGAAAAGTCCCAGTTCGGATCATCGGCCCGCGAACCCAGCGCAGGTGGCGCGATAAAGCCCAATCGCCCCTTTACCGGTCCCTCCCAAACCTCACTCTCCACCACAATATCTGACAGCACCGACAGCCCGCCGACAATGTCATCGGCTGAACGCCCAAACCGCGTTTTCAGGTCGTTGGTTCCCAGCATAACCAGCATGAGATCAAAGGGTTGGTGAGAGCGCAATATGGCCAACAGTGGCGCAGAACCATCGACATAAGCACCCATTTCCGGGTCCGGCAGATTGGTTGTCCGACCCGACAGGCATTCTTCGATCAACTCCCACCCTGCCGCTTTACCGTGCCGGGCCATGACAACGGGCCAGCGGTCTGCGTAGCGCTGCACCAGTCCATCGTCCAAGTAGCCCCATGAATTGGAATCACCATAAACCAAAATCCGCATTAAGCTTTCCTCTGCGACAATGCTTTCCACTTACCTTGCCACTCAAAATATCCTACAACCAGCGTTGAACAAACGTAACATGTCATCGATTTTAGACCTCGAAGTGATAGCCCCATGTCCAGCGAACTCAACACAACCGTGGCGATCATTGGCGCCGGCCCTGCTGGCCTTTTGCTGAGCCAACTTCTGCATCAGTCTGGCATCAACAGCATTATCGTTGAGCGCACTTCGAAAGAACGGGTCCTTGAGCGCATCCGCGCCGGAATTCTTGAGCGTGGCACGGTTGAAGGCATGGAAGAGGCAGGTTGCGCAGAGCGTCTGCATGCTGAATGCATTCCCCATGACGGTGTGATTCTTTCCTTTGACGGAGACCTTTGTGAGATCCCCGTCAAAGACATCACCGGACATAACGTCATTGTCTATGGTCAGACTGAAATCACCAAAGACCTGATTGAAGCCTGCGAAGCGCGCGGGCAGCAGATTTTCTGGGAGTGCCCGGACGCCGTCCTCGCTGACCTCGAAACCGATGCTCCAAAGGTGCGATTTACCGACACCAGCGGCGATACCATGATTTTGACAGCGGAAGTCATCGCGGGCTGCGACGGCTTCCACGGGGTCAGCCGCCAATCCATCCCCCAGGCGCGCCGTCGCGAGTTTGAGCGGACCTACCCATTCGGCTGGTTGGGCATTCTGGTCGATGAGCCACCCGTGGCGCACAACGTGATCTATGCCAACCATCAGGACGGCTTTGCCCTGGCCTCCATGCGCTCGGAAACACGCAGCCGCTACTACGTGCAGTCAGCACCGGGCGAAACCGTTGATGACTGGAGCACGGATCGCTTTTGGGACGCTTTCACAACCCGGCTGGGTGAGTTGGGCAAGCAGGTCAAAATCGGTGAGCCGATTGAGAAGTCCATTGCGCCCCTGCGCTCCTATGTTTCCGAACCCATGCGGTTTGGCCGTCTGTTCCTCGGGGGCGACAGCGCACATATCGTACCGCCCACGGGCGCCAAAGGCCTCAACCTTGCCTTTGCCGATGTCCGCCGCCTGTCCCGCGCCATTGCGCAGTGGAAAAACAAGGGCTCGGACGACGCCCTGGAGCGCTACTCCATCGACGCGCTGGCCCGGGTTTGGAAGATCGAACGCTTCAGTTGGTACCTGACAACCATGATGCACCAGTTTCCTGAACACACAGGCTTCGAAAAGCGTATGCAACGCGCCGAATTCGACTACATTCGAGGCTCAGAAGCGGGTCAGGTAACCATCGCTGAAAATTATGTCGGATTGCCCTTCTAGGCCATTCCACACCAGTACCGAGAGAGGATAAGGCCGTGAGTGACAACCGATTGATTATGCTTGGAACCAAAGGTGGCCCTCGGATTGGCAAAGGCACCTCATGGCCAACCTCCAACCTCTTGGTGGTCGAAGGGAAGCCTTACCTGATCGATGCAGGTCTGGGTGTTACACGTCAGGTCTGTAACGCTGGTTTTCTGCCTTACGACATCGACCGGATTTTCCTGACCCACAACCATTCTGACCACAACCTCGAACTGGGCGGTTTCATCCAGACCGGTTGGACCTCTGGCCCCATGAGCGACGTGCAGATTTACGGCGCACCAGGCGTGGCAAACCTCATGGAGCACTTCCTGCTCAGCCAGTCTTTCGACATCGACATCCGCGTCAATGACGAGGGCGCTTCAGACCTGCGCAAGATCGTCCGTTGGGAAGAAATCAGCGAAGGTGAGGTATATCAGGACGACCGGATCAAGGTATCCTGCCTGCGCGTGATCCATCCGCCCGTCTACCACTGCTACGCCTTCAAGTTTGAAACCGCAGCCGGTACGGTCGTCTTCGGCGCAGACACGACCTACTTCCCGCCCTTGGCTGAATTCGCCAAAGACGCAGACATTCTGGTGCACGAGGCCATGTTCGTGCCGGGCGCAAAGAAAATCTGCGAATACATGAAGCCGGTAAAGCCCCGACTGTGGGAGCACTTCGAAGCGTCGCACACCACCTGCGAGGACGTCGGTCGGATCGCTACTCAGGCGGCGACCAAGCACTTGGTGCTTAATCACTACGTCCCCGACATCGGTGACCGCGGCACAACGGCCGAAGACTTTGAGCAAGCGGTTGGCTCCACCTTCGACGGAAAAGTAACCGTGGGCCGCGACC
>JBMTIF010000312.1:0-3738 GCA_049437045.1 Alphaproteobacteria bacterium
CACGCTTGGGCCGGATTGGAAATGGTCGATAGACATCAAGCCAATTGTCGGGACGCAAAGCTGTCAGGCGACCCACACCGGCATCATTGTCGAAGGCACGATCCATTGTGTGTGCGATGATGGCTCTGAGGCCACTTACACAGCTGGCGACGCCTACGCCATTTCTCCCAACCACGATGCTTGGTGTGTTGGTGGGAAGCAGGCTGTTGTCTATGAATTTGCCGGGATGTGGGGCGAGTAACGGTTTCCCTCTGTCCTGATCCCTCGCGATTTGGATTGATGAGTGTGCGGAAATGTAAGGCTGGGATCCAGGGAACAGCTGCGGCTCATTACTGATCCCACCTTACAGCCTCCAACTGCAGCTGTCTGCGTGACGGCGTTTGTGCTGTGTCAGTAAAGATACCGGGCGGCACGGTTCTACAATTAATCAAAAATTCGGTTTGCGAAGCTGCGGAGCCAATTTGTTTTGGCGGAAGAAATATCCGTTCGGGCGCAGCTTAACATGACACTGTCTAATTTTTCTTGACTCCCATGTTGACGCTGTCTAAATTGACAGTGTCAAGACATGGAGACGACATGATGTTCAAAACACTGACCACACTCTTCAAAGCGCAGAGCTTCCAGATGGAGGAAGCGCTCATTGATGCCAATTCTGCTGCCATCCTGTCGCAGAAGATCAACGAAGCCGAAGCTGGTCATGCCGAGGCCAAGCGGATGCTGGCCACTATGATCGCGCAGGAAAAAACCGACACGAAGCTGCTTAACGCTGTGGAGGTCCGAGTGAACTCGATGATCGAAGCTGCAACCAAAGCGATGCAGGCTGGATCGGAAGAGTTGGCAGCCGATGCCGCCGTGCAAATCGCCGAACTCGAAAATGAAAAGATGGGTCGGGAAAAGTCCCTTGCAGAACTTCGCGACCGGATTGCGCGTTTGCGTCACACGATCGAAAAGGCACCGCGCATGCTGATCAACCTGCGCCAGCGCGCCACTCAGGCAAAACAGGCCCAACGCGAAGGGAAGGCCCGCGCCAAGTTGGGCAAATCCATCGGTGGATACGGTTCACTGAGCGAGGCTGAGGGGATTGCTGAACGCATCGATAGCCTCCCGGATCAGGTTGAAGCTTGGGACGCCTTCGATGAACTCGATAGCCAACTCTCCGGCAAGAGCGTTGAGCAGCGCCTCGCCGATGCAGGCCATGGGGACAACAAACGCGCAACGGCAGCGTCTGTGCTTGAGCGGCTGAAAACGCAAGCCACTGAAAATCAATAAAAAACAGCCTCACAACATACTGATTGGAGATTAACCATGAATAGCCAACTTTACGTCGGTTTTAACTTCGCCTGTGTCATTTCTGCTTACGCAATGCTGGGCGGTTCCTTGTTCTTCATGCCCATCAACTTTGCGACCAAGGGCTATCTTGCCATGGGCGTTCTGTTCCTCACTGGCTCGTTGGTGACCCTGGTCAAAACGTTGCGCGATGAGCGGGAATCCAGACGCGAGCATGAAAAGCTCGAGCGCGCGCGCAATGAGAAACTGCTCAGCGAATACTCGGACCCAAGCGCAGAGTCAGCCTAAACCATCGGCCACCGCCTAAACGACAACTCCCTGAACCCGTAGTGGCGTCGCTGACATTGCGGATTTAGGGAGCAAGGCAGACATCAGCGTGACGTGTGAGCCGTTCGGCCTCGCTGCTCAAGTTGATGAAGTCAGACAAGGGTTCAAGATCACAGTCGCGACGAGCGCCAAAGTCAGGGCAATTGCGCCCTGACTGTTCTTCTCATGCGCACGAAAAACAATGACGAAGTGCCCATCAATGCAGTGGTTCAATCTGGTTAGAAATGACAACATGTCACAAACAGGGAATGAGCCATGCTGACCGAACCCTCTTGATCATACTTAGCAATATTGATATCATTTTGCGGCAATCCAAAGTGTGGAACTTACGGTATTTATAGGTGTCACCATGACTTTTTTACGCGCGCAAATGCAACGGATCGGATTACCGTGCTGTATTTTGCCCATATCCGGTGCAGTGGTGGGCACGCTCGTTTTATGTGTTGTAGCCGTTTACTTGGTCCAATAATCAAAAGACCTTTAATTCCAAAATATGGATCCTGGACACAGGTGTGGGTCTGCTAGCTGAAGCAGCCGTTCAATGTAAACCTGAGATGATGATTATGCTCTGGCCTCGTAGCACTTTGCCCGGAGCCAGAAATTAATGGCCCTTAAGGGCTAAGTTTATTTAGGGCTGTAAAGGCTTAAGGACGCAGCGACGGCCCTCAATCCGCAAAAAACGCCAAAATTTCGAGGGCGTATTCGTAGTTGGCCGCTTCGAGTTCGAGATACTCAAGCTGGTACTGAGCAGCATCAAAGGCCTTAAATGACAGCGTCACGTCTAAAGCCAGTTCCGACAGGTCATTTTGTGCGTTTCCAGCTTGCATCTGTGTCATGGAAGCGAGCTCAAAGGAATTGATGTCATCTTGCATGGACAGGATGAGGTTCTGGATCTCGTTGTCCTTGGCTTGCGCTAGATCGTCAATCAGCTCCAGGATCTGTATGCCGGTATCGATATCGCTTAATTCGTGAGCTTGAACGGCATTCAAAGCTGCACCTCGAGCATCGAGATCACTCGCCAGAGCTGCTCCAGCAGGAAGTAGGGCCATTCCCGAAAGGAGAAGTGAACCAGTAACCAGAGCTTTGAACGTTTCAGAAGAAGCAAACATCTTTTGTCTACCTGACTTTCAATTTGACAATCAACGAGCAGCGTTCTCGCTCAGTAAGGTGATTAAAGAAAGTCTTTTCGTATAGAATTGCGTTTACTAGCGGTAGTGATTTCATCTCCAGGGAATGATTCGAGAATATATTGCAATAATGATACAAAAACATTGAAATAGGCCCTAAAATCACTGTTTTCTGGAAAAAAATCGAGGAGAAAGGCTCAGAAAATTGCTTCAGGGCGCGGACTACGATTGTCATCATGCTTGGATTCAGGAGCAATCCAACACTTTTCACAGAAATTTATTGTGGAAATCGCCTGTCAAATTGAGAGGGCTGCTACAAAGCCTATCTCGTCAAAATGACAATCTTTTTGACGAGATAGGCTTTGGGCGAGCGAGAACGAGTAATAATCGAGACTTGGAAACAGACGACCTTTTGTCACTGATGCGCAAAAGATCTCAGACTACGGTTCCTGAGTGCCCGGCAAGCAGCAAATCCAGAAGGGTGAGGTGGTGGACCATACAGGATTCGAACCTGTGGCCTTCCGATTAGGAATCGGACGCTCTATCCTGCTGAGCTAATGGTCCACCGCTAGGTTTGCTCGCATCATAGAGGCAAATTCTCGCCCGTCCACGCGATAGTTTCGTAGCCTTTCGGCTACCATGCCTTGGCATTGTCTACGGCCAGAGCCAAAGCTTCCGCGATGGCTGGCTCTCCGGCCGAGTGTCCCGCTTGTTGCACGATACGCAGATCAAGCTTGGGCCACAGATCACGCAAGCTAAAGGCCCCCTCAAGCGGACAAATCATGTCAAACCTGCCGTGAACCAGAATGCCCGGGACCTCTGGTTCGCGGGTCAGGGCAGACAAAGCGCCGCGAGATGCATCCTCGAAGAAGCAATGATGTGCCAGATAGTGCGCTTCCAGCCGGGCCATGCGCCAAGCGCCTTCGGACCGTCCAAAACCACTGCCGCCTGCAATCGAAGAGCAGGCCGCTTCATAGTTGGCCCAAGCTTCGCCTGC
>JBMTIF010000313.1:0-3714 GCA_049437045.1 Alphaproteobacteria bacterium
AAAGACGAAGACGTAGGCCGCACCGACGACCCGGTGCGCATGTACCTGCGCGAAATGGGTTCTGTGGAGCTGCTGTCGCGCGAAGGTGAAATTGCCATCGCCAAGCGGATCGAAGCAGGGCGCGAAGACATGATCGCAGGCATCTGCGAGTCCCCGCTGACCTTCTCGGCGCTGATGTCCTGGCGGCAGTCGCTGCAGGAAGAAGTGGTTTTGCTGCGTGATGTCATCGACCTCGATGCGACGTATGCGGCCCACATGCGTTCGCTCGCCGGCGACGATGAAGACGCCGATGATCCATCGCTCGATGTCGCGGCATCCGAAGGCCTGAGCGATGATGATGAAGACGAGGACGACGACGAGGAGTCCGAAGACGGCGAAGAGGGCGCGTCCGGTTCTTCCGATGACGATGATGATGACGAGGACAACAGCGTTTCTCTGTCCGCTATGGAAAGCATTCTCCGTGAAGACGTGATGGAAGCCCTGGACGTTATCGCTGGCGCATACAGCGGTCTGCACAAGGTGCAAAAGGACCGCATGACCCTGCTTCAGACCGGCGAAGACGTGCCTGATGAGATCGAAGCAGCCTATGAAGAAGGTCGCGATACGGTTATTCGGGCCATGAAGCTGGTCCGTCTGAACAACAACCTGATTGATCAGCTGGTTGATCAGATGAAGTCGATCAACAAAGCCATCATCGGCCACGAAACGAAGCTGATGAAGCTCTCTGACCGCTGTAAAATTCCGCGCGATGAGTTCATCGATGAATACTTCGAGAACGAGATTGATCCCAGCTGGCTGGAGCGGATGGCTGAGGTGGATGCATCCTGGAAGATGCTCAACGACCGCTATGGCTCGATGGCCAAGGAAATCCGCGAAGACATCGCTGACATCATTCACCAGGTCGATTTGCCGGTGAGTGAATTCAAGCGCATTGTTGAGAAAGTCCAGAAGGGCGAGCGCGACTCAAACCGCGCCAAGGCAGAAATGATCGAGGCGAACCTTCGCCTGGTGATCTCTATCGCCAAAAAGTACACCAACCGCGGTCTGCAGTTCCTTGACCTGATTCAGGAAGGCAACATCGGTCTGATGAAGGCCGTTGATAAGTTCGAGTATCGTCGAGGTTACAAGTTCTCCACCTATGCGACGTGGTGGATCCGTCAGGCCATCACCCGTTCCATCGCCGATCAGGCGCGGACAATCCGTATTCCGGTGCACATGATCGAAACGATCAACAAGCTGGTTCGTACGGGTCGTCAGATGCTCCATGAAATTGGCCGTGAAGCTACGCCGGAGGAGCTTGCCGCTCGTCTTGGCATGCCGCTGGAAAAGGTGCGGAAGGTCATGAAGATTGCCAAGGAGCCAATCTCTCTTGAAACCCCGATCGGGGATGAAGAGGATTCGCATCTGGGTGACTTCATCAAGGACGAGAATGCGATCATTCCGGTTGAGGCAGCGATCAATAACAACCTGCGTGAGTCTACAACGCGGGTTCTCTCCTCGTTGACGCCTCGGGAAGAACGCGTGCTGCGCATGCGCTTTGGTATTGGCATGAACACCGACCACACGCTCGAAGAAGTGGGTCAGCAGTTCTCCGTTACCCGTGAGCGTATTCGTCAGATCGAAGCGAAGGCTTTGCGCAAGCTCAAGCATCCTTCTCGATCACGCAAACTGCGGTCCTTCCTCGACCACTAGGTTATCTTTCGCAAGAGTGGCGTAAGCCCATGTTTGCTCTGTCAAAAGTCGTGCACTGGCTCCTTGATCCTGTGCACTTTTTGCTCGTGGTTTTTCTGATTGGCACGCTGATCAGGGTGCTGAACCGGGGCATGCGCTCGCGTACAGGTCAGGTGTTTCAGGTATCCGTGCTGATTGCGGTTTTGGCCCTGTTTTTCCTGCCCTTGGGCTCTCGCATGTTAGAGCCGCTGGAAAACCGGTTTCTGCCCTATCGCTTGCAATCGGAAGCAGGGCGTTTGGATGGCGTGATCGTGCTTGGTGGTTCGCTGGACCTTCGCGCCTCATTGGACAGCGCAGCGCTGATTCAGGTTGGTAGCGCTGGTGACCGAATGCTGACCGCGATTGAGGTGTTGAGCCAGACAGACGTGGATCTTTATCTGACCGGAGGCGACTCATCCCTGACCAACCGGCTTGAAGTCGGGGAGTCTGCGCTGGTGGCTGAATGGCTGGGACAACAGGGCTATGACTCCAGCCGGATCAAAGTCGAAAGCCAATCCCGGAACACCGCGGAGCATCCCGATGCACTGCTGGCCCTTTTTCCTGCGTTGAAGGAAGGAAAATACGGACTGGTCACGTCGGCCTTCCACATGCCGCGTGCCGTTGGTGTGTTTAAGAAAAAGGGCATAAGCGTCGTTCCAATCCCTGTTGATTATCGATCAGATCGCCGTCGAGGCGTGGTGTTTGGCCAAGGAATCGATGAATGGGAGCGGTTTGCTCTAGCCGCGAGGGAGTGGGGAGGGCTATTCTTCTACTACGCGCTGGGGCGAACAAATGAGGTTTTCCCCAGTCCGGACCAAGCCGCCGTAACAGGAACTTAGAGGGGGCGTTGCCTTCATGGATTGGCTCAATTTATCTACGCTCATCGATGCCGTTTTGGGCGAGAGCAACAATGCGGTTCTCAACCTTCTGCTGCCAATTGGTGCCAAGGTTCTGGGCGCGGCCGTAGTGCTGGTTGTCGGCTGGATATTCGCCGCATGGTTCACACGACTGGTCGATAAGTTTTTGTCCGAGCGCACGCTGCTGGACCAGACGATCGAGAAGGTGCTCGTCCAGATTCTGCGGTTTGCCATACTGCTGGTTACGGCGCTGGTTGCCCTGCAGATGTTTGGGGTTCAAACGGCAACCATTCTCGCTCTGCTCAGTGGCGTCGCCCTCGCCATCGGTTTGGCGGTGCAAGGGACGCTGTCCAACGTGGCGGCTGGTGTCATGTTGCTGGTTTTGCGCCCGCTCAAGGTTGGGGAGTGGGTTGTTGCTGCGGGCACCAGCGGCTCGGTCAGCCGCGTCGGGCTTTTCCGTACGGATTTGATCACTCTGGCCAACGTGCTGGTTTCCGTGCCGAACACAGCCGTTTTCGAAGGTTCAATCGAGAACTACACGCGTTTGGGACGGCGTCGAATGATTGCCGTGATCGGCGTCGCCTACGACAGCGACATCGACAAGGCCATTGAGGTTTTGCAAGGCGTCGTGTCTGCGAACAAGGGTTGGGAAGCGCAGCCAGAGCCTTACGTCTACGTGTCCAGCCTTGGTGATTTCTCGGTGGATCTGACGGTTTGGGCCTGGGCCGATGGCAAGAACTACTGGGACGCTCAGGCATCCTTCCGTCTGGAAGCCAAAAAAGCACTGGACGCGGCGGGGATCGAAATTCCTTATCCACACCAAGTCGAAATTCACAAAGCAGATTAATCCAATGGCGCTTTGCGTAGGCAGGGCCGGAATGCTATCAGCCATGGATCACAGGGGGCCCGTAGTTCAGCGGTTAGAACCCTCGGCTCATAACCGAGTTGTCGCAGGTTCGAATCCTGCCGGGCCTACCATTTAACCCATTGTTTTAAAATGATTACTTCGGGTATGCTTCGTTCACTGGAACCCGATGTTTGAGTCGCTGACTCAAATCGTAATCATCCAGACTATTAGAGACCAACGATGCTCCCTTAGAGACCCAGAGCAACCCGAGTTCCCAATGATCTCAGGCCTCTAGCTGCC
>JBMTIF010000314.1:0-3710 GCA_049437045.1 Alphaproteobacteria bacterium
GCACGTTCTTCGACCAATGTCTCCAGGCTGCTGATTCCTGCCGCCATTTCGGATTTGATCCGGGTGATTTCCTGTTCCCGAGCGGCCAAAAGTTGGCTGCGCTCATCCAGATTGGCTTGCAAGGCTTCCTGCTCTGCCTGGCGAGCCTCCAGCTTGATAAGCAGCTCTTCAATGCGCCTCTCGTAACTGCCAACTGTCTCGACGATTTCGCGTTCCTGATCGTCGACCGTGGTACGTAAGACATTGATTGAATTCTCAAACGACAGAATGGAAGTCTGAAGATCGTTAACGCGATTTTGCAGGTCATCGCGAACGTCAGTCAGGATCTTGATCTCGGCCAATTTCGCTTCGATGGTGTACTCGTTGACAGCAATTGCTTCATTCGCATCAACTAAGTCTTTGGATACCTGATCGTTCTGCTGCTTGAGTTGGGCGACCAGCAGCTTGTCATCCAGCAGAGCTTTTTCTGCATCTGAAAGCTGCCGTCGGGCGTTCAGAAGGGTTCCCAGCAAGGTGTTGAGTTCCGACTGCTTTTGTTCAGCAAGCTGGAACATAGCCTCCATCAGGTCTTGAGTGGTCTGAACCGTCGCCTTCAGTCGGGAGGCACGATCAGGGGCCACGGTGCCGAGATCGCGTTCGGGGTTGGACGGAATGCGCTCAGCCAGTTGGAGCAGAACTTCGCGTTCTTCTTCACTGGCAATGGTTGGCGCAATATTTTGAACGCTGGAAAGAAACTCACCGCGCAAAGCCACAAAACGGTTGATATTGCGCTCCTGATTGGCGTCGGCCAGAGCAATTGTTTCTTCCATTTCTTCGGTGAGGTCGCCCTCGTCTCTCACCCGCTGAACCAAGGCCACGCGCTGTTGTTCAGCTTCGGCAAGAACTTGCTGGTTCAACTGCAGATCAGCGGAAAGCTTCGTATTCTCAGCTTGCAGCTGGCGGTTTTGCATTTCTGACGCGGCGAGGCGCTTGAGCAGGGATTGTTCCTCTTCCCGCAAGGTATCGACGTTGCCAGCAAGGGACTGCACTTCGGAGCGCGAGTTATCGAGGTTGTCCCTCAGGATATTGCGCTCACCGCGCAGGGAGGCCAGCTCCTGCCGAACGGCACTAAGCTCGCTATCAAGTTGGTTGTTGAGTTCCTTCAGCTCGAATTTCTCGAATTCAAGCTGTTCATTCTCGTTCAAGAGCGTGTTGATTTGGGTGACGTTATCGTTGAGCTGCGTGGACAGGAACTGCTGGGCAAAAATGAACACCACCAGCACGAAAATCACCACCATCACCAGCGTGGTGAGGGCGTCTACGAAGCCTGGCCAGATATTGACGCGGTTGCGCGTTCGGCGAGCCATGCCGGAACCCTATTCCTCAGTCTTGCTGCGTGCGGCAGCTTCTTCTCGGAAAGCTTGCAACTCGGCCCGAGCGCTTTCCATGCTGTCGAGCAGAGCTTGAAGCTGCGTGCCGGTTTCATTGCCGGACAGGAAGTCACGGAGGTTGGTGAAGGCGTTTTCGGTGCGGCGTGCGTTTTCGCCAAGCTCGCGGCTGAGTTCTGCCAGTCGGTCGTTCAGTGTTCTGGTGGTATCGCGTGCTTTCAACAGGCGCTCGATGTCTTCGGCCACTTTCACCATCTGGGCCTGCCCGGTGCTGGCATCATTGAAATACTGGTCAGAGCGACGGTTCCAGCTTTCCATAATCTCACTGATCCGCTGGTTGGTGTCGATCACCATATTGAGATTGTTGATTTTGCCGTTTTCTTCTTTCAGCAGCGCTTTCTGGTTTTCAAGAATGGCAACAAGCGCTTCGCTGGTTGAGTACAGGGTGTCGTGGTTTCGGGCGAGGCCCATATCGATTTGTTCGAGCCGAGCGTTTGTGGTCGCGAGGATCTCCTCGTTGAAGCTCCCTGCCTGCACCGTCACGGCGCCGTTGGCGGCCACCGGGTAAGGCCCACCGCCGGTCACTGCACTGGACAGAATGGCGTGCTGATAGAGCCAGTTTTCCAATTCATCGATAAAGCGGCCGTGGGCTTGTGCGCTTTGCTGTTCGAGAAAACCGATGATGATGGTGCCAGCCAGACCGAAAAGCGAGGACGAGAAGGCAATGCCCATGCTGCCAATCGGATCTTCAAGGCTCTGGATCATTTGTCCGAACAAGTCGCCGGCGTCGCGTGATGCTGATTCCTGGTTCAACTGACCGATGGCGTCGCCAATGTTGCTGACAGTCAGCGTCAGGCCCCAAAAGGTCCCGAAGAGGCCCAAAAAGATCAGTAGTTGCAGCAGATATTGCGACAGGTCGCGACGCTCATCATTTCGCGCCTTGATTGCATCCATCACGATGGACAGGTTTTCCGTCGAGAACCCGCTTTTTATCGTTGTACCATCCAGAAGAGATTGAAGCGGGTAGAGCAGCTGCGGCATGTCAGAGGTTGGCGCGGGGCTAACCGGTGGTTCGCTGTCGGCTGTTCCTGTGCCGGCGACCCAGCTGACTGAGCGGCTAAGGCTGAAGACTTCCCAGATGATCAGCGCCGCAGACAGAACGGCAACCACCAGAATAGCGCCATTAATGGCAGCTTGGGCTCTGAAAAAATCACTCAATCGACCAGCTTGCGTATAGGCAAGCACGCTCACAAAGATGAGCACGGCAATGATAATGATCAGGGGAATAAATGGCTGCGTAAGAGTACGCTGATCTTTGGTCATGTGCTTGAAACTAATGGCAATGTGAGGGCGTCCTGTTGGGGTACCAGAGCGCCCGATGTTTCGCACAGAATTTGTGCTCAATGGAACCCGCGAATGGTCGAAACGCAGGTTTTGAATTAAACTTCATCACCTGCACACTCTTTGTTGCTGCCCAATTGGGCAACTTAATGGCAAGTCGCGTATTGATCGCGAGGACTCTTCGAAATGTCATGAAGAGTCCCCGTGGGCGGAAACGTGTTAGTTTGCGCGGACAATCAGCGCATTGCTTGGCTGACTGCCTGTTGGGATCAGCGTTTCGCGCGATACCATCGAGTCATCCAGACCAGCATCGGTCAGGGCGTGAAGTGCCCGCAGCACACGGCCTTTTACGATCCGCAGCGCATTGTCTTCTTCGACAATATTTGGATCGGCATAACCGATGATCTGCACTTTCTTCTTTGCAGCAACGCAAAGCTCACCGAACTCCTTGATGGTGGAGGACTGGTCAGCCGTAAATCGGTTCGAGGTACCCTCAAACTGCAGCATGACCCCTTCGGAGGTACAGCCACCAGCACTTGGGCTGGCTGCTACGGTTGGCGTGGTTGTGGTTTCAACAGACGCTGAATCCGAGAGAGAGCGTGTCCGGCTGACAAAGGTTGTGCCTTGCGAGCTGTCTGAAGTACCGGAGGCAGCCGTGGTTGGTTCAGCGGCTGCTGCGGCCAGATCGCGGTTGCTGCGGCTGACCAGGCTGGTGCCGTCGCCAGAGCCTGTTGCGACTTGCGGCGTCGTAGCGCCTGCCGTCACGGCATCTTCAGTAATCCGACTGAAGGACTGAACTGCATCTTTGGTTTCGTTCACGGGCGAAGCGACGTTCTCGCCTGCTGCGTCAGCCGTGCCTTCCTGCTCGGTCGGGAAAGGCGTTGGAACAGAAGACGTCGAACGGGTTGTTCCCGTTGCTACGATCGCATCGGGAAGGTCTTTGTACTGCGGTGCACCCGGACGGATCCGAGGGATTGGACCGTTGAAATTCGTTGCCAGCGG
>JBMTIF010000315.1:0-3699 GCA_049437045.1 Alphaproteobacteria bacterium
CTCCACATCCTCATAGTCAACGGGGTACTTTCTCAGCGCCAACTCAATCGATGGCGCTTGAGCCGCGCGCAGAGCTTCGCGGATCTCCGCCATCGGTTGATCCGGCTGATAGGGCGTATCAGCGGGTTCGAGGTTGGCAATAAAGGCCTCAGCCTCTGGACTTATGGCCGCTGGGGAACGTGACATTGGGCCTCCTGTACCGTGGCGCTGGGGTCAGCCGGCCACGACCTTTTGATCAATCGCTCCAAAAATCGAAGCACCGGAGTCATCAAACATCTCAAAGCGAATGGTGTCACCGGGCACCATAAACCGGGTGGTCGCTTCGCCGGTTTCGATGATCTCAATCATCCGTTTTTCAGCAAGGCACGATGAACCCACTTCTTCATGGTTGCTGTTGGAAACCGTGCCCGAACCAATGATGCTGCCAGCCCGCAGTTCGCGCGTCTTCGCCGCATGGGCGATGAGATCGGCAAAATCGAAGTTCAGGTCTTTTCCAGCAGGAACCCTGCCAAATTCTTCACCGTTGTACGTTGTGACGAGGGGAAGATTGATTTTAGCCCCATCCCAAGCCTCTCCCAATGACTCCGGCGTCACGCAAATTGGCGAAAAGGCACTGGCGGGTTTGGACTGGTAGAACCCAAATCCTTTCACCAGCTCTGGCTTCATTACGATGCGGAGCGAAATGTCATTGCACAGCATAACCAGTTTGATGTGGCTAGCTGCCTGCTCGACCGAGACGCCTCTGGGCACATCGTCGGTGATCACCGCAATTTCGCCCTCAAAGTCCAGACCCCAGCCGGTGTCTGTGATCGGAATGTCCTCAGTTGGCGTCAGAAAATGATCGCCGCCACCCTGGTACATCAAGGGGTCGGTTTCTGCGCCAGTAGGCATCTCAGCACCTCGCGCTTTCCGCACCAGCCGCATGTGACTGAGATAGGCGCTGCCGTCCGCCCATTGGTAGGCCCGAGGCAGGGGACTGGCGAGTGCATCTGGGTCATAGGGTTGGGTTTCAATGGTACCATTTTCGACCTCAGCGGCGAGTTGCGCCAAGGCGGGGCCAGCGCTTTCCCACGTCTCGATTGCCTGTTGCAAGGTGGCGGCGACAGAACTCGCAGTCGCCATCCGTGTCAGATCGTTGGAAACAACCATCAGGGTGCCGTCGCGACCGCCGGCTTTAAGGGAGGCAAGTTTCATCGTGTTCGTTGTCCTGCGTGTCAAAAAAGGAGGTTAGCTGGTCAAGCAGATCGGAACCGTTGTCCGACACTGCTCCGATATATCGATCAGGGCGGATCCAGACTGCGCGGGTTCCAAGCTTACTCAAAGCTATGGAGAGAGAAGGATGTTTCCCAGGGTCAAGCCACCGGATTCCAAAGGGCAATTTGGTCGGTTCCAGCGGACTGATTACGGCGTGATTGTAACCGATCAACCGATCAAAACCGCGTTGGCCCTGATCCAGATCAACCTGACCAAACGGCTGTCCGATATAGTCATTGGCGCTGGTGTCAAGCAGTGGACTAGCGCCCAGTTTTGGCGTGATCGAACGCATCTGGGAAGCACCGCCATTCTGAGCGTCTGCCAATTTCAAGGCCGCGTTCCGGTCCAGTGTGTTGATCAGCTGACCGAGGCGCCTTGCCGTTTCGACATAGGCGCGGGCATGGGGCGCTCTTTCCGCCAGATAGGTGTCCAAAAGGGTATCGTCAGCGCCGTTCAAGCAAGCAATCAGCTTCCACGCCAGATTGGCCGCATCACGAATACCAGTGCACATGCCCTGGCCCATAAAGGGTGGGGTCAAGTGAGCTGCATCACCGGCAATCAGCAAGCGGTCTTTGCGCCAACGCGTAGCGACCTGCGAGCGAAAGGTATAAACGGCGCGCCGCTCCAATTCCGCGTCATCGGGTGTGATCCAGCGCGAGAGCAGATCCCAAACACGCGCAGGATCCCTGATTTCAGCGTCAGTTTCATCGTCTTTGATCGTCATTTCCCAGCGACGCCTGGCACCGGGGTTCCGGCAATAGGTCATGGGACGGTCCGGCGTGCAAAACTGCATGGTATGGTCGCCTAGGTCGGGGCGAGAACGCTTGAGTACCGCGTCGACCACCAGCCAACGCTCCTCAAAGCCCAAATCATCCATCTCGCCGCCAATGACTTTGCGTGTCAGAGAGTTTGCACCGTCACAACCGACCAGAAAACGGGAGGTGAACGTCTCGTTCGAACCATTTTTCAAAGTTCCCGACAGGGTGACATGGTCTTCATGCTCCTGAATTGACGTGACCTCAAAAGAGGTCAGGATTTTGGCGCTGGCTTCCTGTTCCAGCTTATGGCGCAGAAGCGTTTCCAGATCAGGTTGATGCAGACGATAACTTGCATTCCATCCATGTTCGGTAATCTCCTGCGGGCGTGGCCAGTCAAGCAGGAGGTTTTGGTCCTCATCCACGAATTTCATTCCCGGATTGACGTAGACCTTTTCGTGCAGGTCGTCAGCAATGCCCACGGTCTGAAAAACCCGCATGACCTCGTCATCGAAGTGCACGGCGCGGGGGAGAGGATACATCTCAGCTTCACGGTCGATCACCAGCACCGAAATGCCTTGCGCCGCCAGCAGATTTCCAAGCGTTGCCCCGGTGGGGCCATACCCTATGATCGCGACATCATAGACCATTCAGGCCTCCGGGTACTGTCCGTAGAGCCACGGGCAATCAATCACGTGCGGGGCGCGGTGGCCCTTGGCGGCTGTTTCCAGTCGCTTGTCCCGAAACTCTTTTTGAGCTGCCTCGGGCAGATAGGGACGCTCATGCCCCCAAAAACTAGGCCCAACATTGGTTTCATGGGGTTCCCACGTTGCCGGATCAATCAAACGCCCACCCCAGCCGCTTTCAACAAAAAAGCCAGACGGCGTGTGAGCGTAGTAACTGGTCATGTAATCGTTCGTGTGCCGCCCGAGCGTGTAGGCTATCTCCGCCATACCGGTTTGAGCCAGATCATACCCTTGTCCAACATCATCAAGGTTATCAAACTCAACCATGAAGTGGTGAAATCCACCTTGCCCGGAACCCACAATGGCGAAGCTATGATGACGCCCATTCACGTGGAAGAAGAACAGGGGGATGGGGTTGAGTCCGTAGTCACTGAGCTGGAACCCTAGCACGTCACAGTAAAACGGCACCAAGGCTTGCGCGTCAGAAACGTGCAACACTGCATGCCCCATGCCGTAAGGGCCGGTTTTGAACCCACTGATTGGGCGCCCCGGCACAAAAGGATCTTCGACCCGAACAGGGTTCCAGACCAATTCGAGGCGATAACCAGCAGGATCAAGGCACCAGATCATTTCTGAGACATACCGCCGGTCGCACAAGGCCTTGTCACCGTGCGTCACGTGATGCCCGGCGTGCTCAAGGCGTGCTGCCAGCACGTCCAAATCTGTCTTTTCGGCAACTTCCCAACCGATGTAAGCGAGCGTGTCGCCCGGTTCATCGCTGACAATCAAGCGCTGGGCCTGATCATCCATGCGAAAAGCCGTATTTCGCCCGCCTCGGTCAAGCACCTGCATACCCAACACAGTACCAGCAAAGCGACGCCAGTCGTCGGTTCGGTCAGAACGAACGCCGATATAACTCAGAGCTGTAATCATCGCCGCCGCCTCCTCCCAACCAAAACGGACCAACCCACACTTAAGTAAACTTTACCTTAGCACAGCTCTTT
>JBMTIF010000316.1:0-3696 GCA_049437045.1 Alphaproteobacteria bacterium
CTGGAAACACCGACGGATGGTGAAATTCTGGTCGATGGCAAGCTGATTAATGATCTGGAACCAAAGGACCGTGATGTCGCTATGGTGTTCCAGAACTATGGCCTCTACCCCACCATGACTGTGCGCGAGAATATCCGCTTCCCGCTGAAGGTTCGCGGCGTCGCGCGGGAAGAGCACGACGCTATGATCCACCGCGCGGCAGAGATGGTCGAATTGGGCGATCTGCTGGACCGTCTCCCCAAAGAGCTTTCAGGCGGACAGCGCCAGCGGGTTGCACTGGCGCGGGCCATCGTGCGTCGTCCGACGGTGTTTTTGATGGACGAGCCGCTATCCAACCTTGATGCCAAGCTGCGCGTTTCGACGCGCGCTCAGATCAAGAACCTGCAGCATGAATTGTCCGTAACAACGATTTACGTGACCCATGACCAGATCGAAGCCATGACGCTGGCTGACCGAGTGGTTGTGATGAATCAAGGTGAAATCCAGCAAATCGGCACGCCGACGGAAATCTACGATAACCCTGCAAACACCTTCGTCGCAGGCTTCATTGGCTCACCAGCCATGAACCTGATCAGTGGCGAGTTGACGGGTGGAACGTTCAAAGGAACGAACGTCACGGTTAACGGGCTCAAGGGCGTGGATGGTCCTGTGACACTGGGTTTCCGCGCGGAAGACGTAGAAGTTGTTACCGAAGGCGGCGAAGCGCAAGCACCGGTTTACTCCATGGAGTTGCTGGGCGACGCGACGCAGGTGTCGATACGATCAGACGGAAACATCCTGAGCGGTAAAGCGCCCAAGGACTTCCGCGCAAACATCGGGCAAGCGATCGGCTTCAAGATCGATCCCGAAGTATGCCATCTCTTTGACGCGACGAGCGGAGAGCGGCGGTAACGAAATTTCCTGTCTGGCGCGCTTGCCCGTTGCTTATCAAACCCGCAGCGATGCTGAGCAGCCAAGGACAGATCACAGAATTCAGGCCGGCTTAGGGGGCGGACTGGATAGAGCGTTGATTTGGCAGGTGGGACAGACTGTTTGTCCCCCCTTGTGAGTACCGGACCGGCGCACTTAACTAATGGGAGAAACTCAATGAAGTTTACTAGAATTGCCCTTGTGGCGACTTCCGCTGCGCTCTTCGGCGCTTCTTACGCTAACGCTTGTGCCGTTGACGGTGCTGGCCTCAGCATTCTTTCCAACGACTTCCCAGCAATCAACGCTGTACAGTCTGAAGCCCGCGCTTGTGGTGCTGAAACGGAAGAAAACGCTGATGTAAACAACCTGTTCCTGGATGCTCTTTCTGCGTCTCCAGCAGCGTACAACATGGTTATTGGCGCGAACTCCACGTTCTCGTCCTCTAACGCCGCTGGTCTGCTGGCAAGCATCACCGACATCCCTGGCGTTGCTGACCTGCCTGCTCCGATGAAGATCATGCAGGACGGTGAAGTGAAGGCTATCGCATTCATGGCGAACGCTTCTCACCTCATGGTTCGTCAGGACATCCTTGATGATCTGGGTCTGGCTGTTCCAACGTCCTACGAAGAAGTTCTGGAAGTTGCCGATGCCATGAAGGCTGCAGGCGTGATGGAATACCCACTGACGGGTCGTTTCGCTGCTGGCTGGAACCTTGCGAACGAGTTCGTCGAGATTTTCCAGGCAACCGGTGAGAGCATGTTCGCAGACGGTGCAAATCCGAACGTGAACAACGATGCTGGTCTGGCAACGCTCAACATGATGAAAGAGCTGACCTCTCGCATGAACCCTGACTTCCTGACCTTCGATTCAAACGCTGTACAGGCGCAGTTCGAAGCTGGTGAAGCAGCGATTGCCAACAACTGGGGTAGCCGTGCAGCGAAGGTTGCCGCTGGTGCAGAAGCACTGGGCGGTTCCATCACGCACACCTCTGCACCAACCATGGGCGGCGGCTCTGCGCCTGCTGGTACCCTGTGGTGGGACGGCTTCATGTTCGCAGCGAACCAGTCTGCGGATGAGCTGGCTGCAGCCGTAGCTCTGGCAATCGATTCCGCTGATGCCGACATGCTGGGCAAGGGCGACAACGCCGGTCTTTCCGTATGGTTGATCGACGGTTACTCCCCAACACCAGCGGCGACCGGTGTATTTGCAACGGCGAATGCTGGTGCAAAGGCTTACCCAATGGTTCCATACATGGGGACGCTGCACACCGCGATCGGTGCTGAAATCGTTGAGTTCCTGCAGGGCGCTGAGTCTGCTGAGCAGGCACTTGCTGACGTCGAAGCAGCTTACATCGCAGCAGCTACTGAGGCCGGTTACCTCTAAAGCTCCTGCGGACACGCTTCGCCGCACTCCCGGAAGAGCCGCAGGATCACCCTGCGGCTCTTTCGCCCTAAACCACGTCTTTTTTGTCCAATTCGCCAAAGAAAGAGCGAGCCTTCATGCCGCATCGCACATTCTTTTTCTTCATGCTGCCCAGCAGTCTGGCCATGGTGCTGTTCATTTTCGTGCCGATAGTTTCGGTGCTGTATCAGTCCTTCTGGCAACCTCTGCCCCCAATCATGGGTGAGGTTGAGACGTGCCTGTCGCTGCTGCTCGGTGGGTGTTCGACGGAGTATCAGGTGATCGAAATCCCTGACGGTGTCGAATTTGTTGGCTTCGAGCTCTACAAAGGCCGGTCGCTGCTGGCCATTGAAGAGATCAAGGCGGCTTGGGCTGAACGGATGGGGTTCTTCGCCTTTATCCAGGATGGCATCTTTAATCTGCCCTTCTACAAGGCTTTAGGGTTTACCCTGTTCTACACCCTGATCACCACGCCGTTTGTCATTGGGCTTGGGTTGGTTGTTGCGCTGGTGCTGGACAACATCTGGCGGCCGCTCAAGGGGCCGGCAATTTTTGCCAGCTTGCTGCCGTTTATCATTACCCCGCTGATCGGATCTCTGGTTCTATTCTGGATGACCGGACAAGGCGGGCTGCTTTACGACTTTTTCAATTGGGTAGTGTTCTGGCGCGATGACTTTTCCTTGCGCGCTTCTGTGCCGATGACCTGGACGGTGATCGCGGTGTACGGCGTCTGGCACGTTACGCCATTTGCCTTTGTGGTGTTCTATGCCGGCCTGCAGACGGTCAGTCGCGACCAGCTCGAAGCCGCCATGATCGACGGTGCGCCTAGGATAGACCGTTTCCGGTACGTCATTCTGCCCCATCTGATGCCATTGCTGACTTTTGTGCTGCTGATCCATCTCATGGATGCCTTCCGCGTGCTGGAGCCGATTTTCGGCTTTAACGCACAGGCGAATGCGCAATCCATTTCGTCACTGATTTACGACCATCTGGTGCTGCAAAACCCGTCGCTGTACGGCTCTGCGGCGGCGACCTCTGTGCTGACCATTACCATGGTGGGCATCCTCCTGACCCCGGTTCTGATCCGCACATGGCGTGATTTCAGAATTGCCATTCGTTGAGGAGGACTGAAACGATGATCCGTAAAAGCCCTGCACTTATTATCCTCATCTACGGGTTCGCCACGATCTGGCTGGTCATGGCCGCGTTCCCCTTTGTGTTCACACTGCTTGGCTCGTTCAAGACCGAGCTGGACTTCTTTGGCTCGGACTGGCGCAACGTGCTGACCGGCAAATACACCATCGAGCGCGAAGGCGGCTATTTCACTGGTATTGGCTACCGGTTGGCGTGGATCCAGGAAGGGTTCTGGAAAGCCGCAATCAACAC
>JBMTIF010000317.1:0-3693 GCA_049437045.1 Alphaproteobacteria bacterium
GGCCCATGCTGTCCCTGTCCAATGCTTTCACGGACGAAGATGTCGTGGAGTTCTTTGGCCGGGTCCGTCGGTTTCTCAATCTGTCGGATACGGCGCCTGTCGATTTAACCTGTGAGCCAAAAATCGACGGTCTTTCGGCTGCGATAACCTAAGAAAAAGGCAAATTCACCCTTGGCGCGACCCGTGGGGATGGTGCGGTGGGTGAGAACATCACCGCCAACCTTGCGGTAATTGGCGACGTTCCCATGCAGCTCACCGGGGATGACGTGCCGGACGTGCTGGAAGTCCGGGGCGAGGTCTACATGGCCAAGGCCGACTTTGCCGCGATGAATGCAGCGCTGGAGGCCGAGGGCAAAAAGGTCTTCGCCAACCCCCGTAACGCCGCAGCAGGCAGCCTGCGCCAGCTTGATCCTTCCGTAACAGCGTCCCGCCCTTTGCGCTTTTTTGCCTACTCCTTGGGGCAGGTGTCGGGGGAGGTTGGAAACTCGCATTGGGAGTTACTGGAAAACCTGAAGCGGTGGGGCTTTGTCACCAATCCACTGAACCAGCTGTGTGCTTCACCCGAAGAGGTATTGGCGTTTTACCACGACATCGAAACCCGCCGGGCTGATCTGGGCTACGACATCGACGGCGTTGTCTACAAGGTCAACCGCTTCGGCTCAATCCCGCATGGGCCAGGTCAGTCGCTCACCCCGGTGGGCAACGGCGCACAAATTCCCTGCAGAACGGGCCGTAACCGTTTTGAACGAAATCACGCTGCAGGTTGGCCGGACCGGTGCTTTGACGCCTGTTGCCAATCTGGAACCTGTGACCGTTGGCGGTGTAGTGGTATCCCGGGCAACGCTGCACAATGAAGACGAGTTGGACCGCAAAGACATCCGCGCCGGCGACACCGTGGTGATACAGCGCGCAGGCGACGTTATTCCGCAGGTGGTCGAAGTCCTGCTTGACCGCCGCCCGGACGATAGCGCCAAGTTTGTCTTCCCCGACGAATGCCCCGTCTGTGGTTCACCCGCATCCCGACCTGAGGGCGAAGCGGTGCGACGGTGTTCGGGCGATCTGATCTGCTCGGCGCAGGTTGTTGAGCGCCTTAAGCACTTCATTTCTCGTGATGCTCTCGACATCGATGGATTTGGCGCGAAAAACGTGGAGCAATTCTATGGTTTCGGTTGGGTCAAAACCCCGGCTGACATCTTTGTTCTTGGCGAACGTGAGTCGGAAGTCGCCGCTTTGGAAGGCTGGGGACCAGCTTCTGCAGCCAAGCTGAAAGCGGCTATCGAAGCCCGGCGGACCATACCGCTGGATCGGTTGATGTTCGGTCTCGGGATTCGGCAAATCGGTATCGACACCGCGCGCGTTCTGGCCCGGTACTACGAGACGGCTGAAAACCTATTTGCGCAGTTTGATCGGCTTGTGGACTATGACGAAGCAGCAAATGCCGAGATGCTTGCCATCGACGGCATTGGCCCCTCGGTGGTCAGTGAGGCCCGGCGCTTCTTTGCGAACGCAGACAACCGCGCGGCTGTTGAAGCGCTGCTGGCTCAGATCACTGTGGAAGCGGTGCAGGCTCCTACCATCGATGCCGATTCTTTGCTGGCTGGGAAAACCGTCGTTTTCACGGGTACACTCACGCAGATGTCCCGCGCAGAAGCCAAGGCTCGCGCTGAAGCACTGGGCGCAAAAGTCTCTGGTTCAGTTTCGAAGAAAACTGATCTGGTTGTGATTGGCCTCGACGCCGGCTCAAAAGCAAAAAAAGCGGCTGAACTTAATCTGGAGACCATGGACGAGGACCAGTGGGTCAGCTTTCTGAACGGCTAGTGAAAATCGATGGATTTCGACCAGTCCTGACACCGGCGGTTCAACTGTCGCGGCGCAGATGCGCGCTGGTTCCGCATCAACAGGATCGACCACGGTCCCCGGCGTATGACATGGGCGCCGATAAAACCGTGCGCCTGAAAGGTCCGGGAAACCCGTAGTTCCTGCTTTCGTAAAAGACCCGCCAGAACCACCAGACCGCCCGGTGCGGTAACTGAAGCGATGCTCGGTGCCAAGTTTATCAGGTGACCGGACAGAATATTCGCCAACACGACCTCGTAGCGCGCTTTTTTGCGCACCTCGCGATGGGCAATCCCTGCCGCCGGGACAAACCTTGTGTAAGCCCCCACGCGGTTAAGGCGCGCGTTAACGTCTGCAACCTTTACCGCTTGCGGGTCGATGTCGGAGCCGAGCAAAGGTTGTTTGGTCGCCTTGCACCACGCCAGTCCCAACACCCCGGACCCTGTTCCCATGTCCAGAATATTCAGCTGTCGCCGACCCTTGGTCTTGACGATTTCCGAAACCATTTCAAGACAACCGTGCGTGGTTTCATGATGGCCAGTCCCAAAGGCGTTCTGCGAATCAAAAATCAGCTCAAAAGCGCCGCCCGGCACGGGTGTTTTGTCGTGTGAACCGCGCAGGAAAAAGCGACCTGCATGAATGGCCTTGAGCGATGATTGGCTTTTCGCAACCCAATCAATGTCAGGCAGCGTCTCGATAGCAAACCGGGTGTTCCGCAAGCCCGTAATCTGATCACCCAAATCGACCAGCGGCTGAATGTCTTCCTCGTCCGGTCGCAGATCAAGGTAAGCCAAAACCTCCAGATCATCGCTGTTCCGCAGATCAACGCCGGTATCAATCATGGGCGCGCGCCGCCCGACAACGGCACCGGGCAAGCCACTCAAAAGCGCTTCATAGGTTTCTGCCTGCTCTCGCGGGACAGAAACGGAGACTAGATAGGTTTCGGCCATGCAGGGTTCCTAACTGGCTTCGGCAGCATCAACGACGAAGGATGCGATAACACGTTTTTCACCCGCAGCGTCGAAGCCAATAACAAGTTTTTCCCCTTCGACCGCTGAAACGATGCCGTACCCAAACTTGCGGTGGAAAACCCGCTGGCCCGTAATGAAACCGTGGTCTGCATTTCGGCTTGCGAAGCCGACAGGGTCGAAAGTGCCGTCAATGACCGGGGGATTACCACGCTTGACAGTTTCGAGGTTGGCTTTCAGACGGTTCATGCCCGGGCTGTCCTGCCCTCTGAACTGTCGCTTATCGGCCCATTCCAGCGGCGGCAGAGCGCCGATGTCTCGCGCACCCGTGGCGCCCCCGCCATAGAGCGACCCAAGCCCGCCCATGCTGGATGCGCCGGCAAACACGCTCGCACCGGAAATGTCATCCACATCCAGCAGATCATCGGGCAGTTCTTCGACAAAACGCGAAGGCCGGGAATAGTTCCACTGGCCATTCAGAAAGCGGCTGCCCACGTACATGATATACAGCTCTTCCCGCGCCCGGGTGATGCCGACGTAAGCCAGACGACGTTCTTCTTCGAGGCCTTTATCTCCGCTTTCAGTCATCGCCCGCATATTCGGAAATGCGCCGTCTTCCCATCCAGGCAGGAAAACAACCGGGAACTCCATACCTTTGGCTGCGTGCAACGTCATTAGCGACAGCTCGTCCCCGCCAGAGGCTGCATTAGTGTCCAAGACCAGCGAGATGTGCTCCAAAAACCCGGCGAGATTTTCGAAGTTACCCATCGAGCCAACGAGTTCGTCGAGGTTCTCCAACCGACCACGCGCATCCGCCGTTTTCTCGTTCCGCCACATGTCGCGATAGCCGCTGTCTTCCAACACCTGCTCAGCCAACTCAGTATGGGGC
>JBMTIF010000318.1:0-3689 GCA_049437045.1 Alphaproteobacteria bacterium
GCCCGGGCGATCCCGCTCTCATAACGCTCAGAGGGGCGCAAGCACTCCGCGAAGCAGACGTGGTATTCCACGATGAACTTCTCGACCGCCGCCTGCTCGACCTAGTCTCCCCTAGTTGCGAACTAGTCTACGTCGGGAAAAGAGGAGGACGCGCCAGCAGCGCGCAGCAGTCGATCAACGAACAAATCTCCGCGCGCGCGCGCGAGGGACAGACCGTCGTGCGCCTCAAAGGGGGAGATCCCCTGGTGTTCGGACGCGGCGGCGAAGAAGCCCTGCACTTAAAACAGGCGGGAATCCGTTTTGAAATCGTTCCCGGCATATCGGCCGCTTCCGGCGCCACGGCCTATGCGGGCATTCCCCTCACCCATCGCGGCACTGCTTCGGCCGCCGTCTTCGTTACCGGCAACGAAGACCCCGAAGCTGAAACCTGCTCTGTAGACTGGCCGGCCCTGGCCCAGCTCGATGCAACGCTAGTCGTCTTTATGGCCGCGCGCACGCTGCCGGCCATCTGTCGCACTCTGGTGCGGCACGGTCGCGCCAACACCACGCCCGCTGCCGTCATCCAATGGGGAACGTGGACTCGTCAGAAAACGATAGAAGGCACGCTGGACACGCTGGCCGAAGATGCAGGGACTTAACTGACTTTTGGATGCCAGTCGGCAACCACGCCAGCGAAATAACCGCCGTCAACGGTAATCTCGACCCCATTGATCCACCCCGCATCACCGACGCTAAGGAACTCGGCCAGACCCGCGACGTCACTGGGCTGACCCGAACGACCGCTCAGGCTGACAATCCGGTCGTAATTCTCGGACCCGAGCATGTCGCGAAAATCGGAAGATAGGTTGGTCTCTGTAATCCCCGGATTGATGCAATTCACCCGCACCCCATAGTCCCTTGCCTTACCCACAGCGTGGTAGGTGTAGGCCGCCAGACATTGCTTGGAGAACTTGTAGGCCTCTGGCTGCCAGTTGCCGGACCCTGCCCCGTCAAGCCACGACTGCCCGGTCTCGAACCCTTCGGCAGCCAGCATTCCATCGACCTGCGCGCGGTTGTCCCGCCAGTCGCGACCAGCGCTGGAGGCAACAAGCGTTATACTGCCGCCGCGCGAAATCCGCGGAAGCATGCTTTCCGTCAGCCATCGCGTTCCCAGAAAATTGACCGCCATAACCTTCATAGGGTCAGCAGGGATCGGACCGACGCCTGCGACACAGATCAAACCACCCAGCACATCTGGAACATGGGCCAATGCCTGATGCATGCTGCCGGGATCGCTGAGATCACAGGCAATGAAATTTTGACAGTCGCCCTCAGGCCGCTGAATATCGAGATTAAGCGTTTCGTGTCCTGCGGCTTCGAGCCTGCGACAGATGGCGAGCCCGATACCGGAAGAGCCGCCCGTAATGACGATTGGAGCTTGCATGGACTTTAGCTTAGGGTTTGGTTTTCAATAGGGTCAAGGGAGAACAAACGCATGGGTAAAGGCGTCACAGTCCGAGAACAGCGTCTCGCCCTTGATCGTGGGGAAACGAGTGCGGCTGCACTGGTGGATGCGTCCTTGAAGCGGATCGCAGACCTGAACCCGGCCCTCAATGCCGTTATCACTTTGGCTGAAGACCGTGCCCGTGCCGAAGCAGAACACTGGGATCAGCGGCAGCGCAGCGGCGAAAAACTGCCTCCGCTGGCTGGGATTCCCGTCCTCATCAAGGACAACCAGCGCACAGCCGGCATCAGGACCACCTTGGGCAGCGCCGCCCATCTGGATACGGTGCCAGACCAAGACGCAGGCATCGTTGCGCGGCTGCGTGCAGCGGGTGCAATCGTGATGGGGAAAACCAATATTCCCGAATACAGCATCGGTGCCAATACGGTGAACCCAACCTTTGGCGCAACCTGCAACCCCTTTGACCTGACCCGAACCTGTGGCGGCAGCAGTGGCGGTTCAGGTGTGGCTGTTGCCGCCGACATGGCAAAACTGGCAACGGGATCAGACCACGGCGGCAGCTTGCGGATACCGGCAAGCTACACCGGGATTGTCGCCTTTCGCGCGTCGCCCGGCGTTGTCCCAAACGAAGAGCGCCGCACACCCACCACGCACTACAGCCTGCAAGGGCCAATGGCGCAAAACGTGGGCGACATGGCGCTGATGCTGTCTGTGATGGTGGACCGCACGTTGGGCGGAAGTCGTGACCCCATGGCTTTCCCTCTGGATGCACAGAGCTTCAATCACTTGGACCAGATCGATCCGAGCAGCCTGAGAATTGCTGTCAGCGCCGACCTTGGCGGTCTGATCGTCTCACAGGAAACAAAAGCGCTTTTCCAAGACCGAATGGCTCGAATTTCCAGCCGTTTTGCAGCTCTGGATTGGCATGATCTGGACCTGACAGATGCACCCGGCGTTGACTGGCTTCTGCGTCAGGATGTGTTTGTCACTCAATACTTTGAGGAAGCCGACAGTTGGCCCGAAGATTTCTCCCCCAACATCCGGCAAACCTATGATGCGGCTCGCCAGACATCCATGCACGACATTGCCGTGGCCCGTCATCGCCAGTTGCAACTGATAACCCGCATGCATGCGCTGTTCGAAAACTATGACGCCCTGTTGGTACCCGGCGTGGGCGTTCAGCCCTTTGCGTGGAAGCACAATTACCCACCCGAGATCGACGGCCATGTCATCGAAAACTATATGGCGTGGCTCCACCTGACTTCATCGCTAACAGTCGTGGGCAATCCGGTTGCGGCGCTGCCTATGGGTCTTGACGCCAATGGGCTGCCTTTTGGTGTGCAGGTGATTGGACCGCGCTATGGCGATCACCGTCTGTTGTCTATCGCAGCAGCGTTTGAGGCGATGGGCGCTAAAGACCCCGACCTAAGCCGTCCTATTCCGCCCACTGCACTACGCGCGCTGTAACATCTGCGCGGATATCCTCGACCGGGTAAGCCCCGAAGACGGCTTCAATGCTCAAAACGGCTGCGACCCGTGCTTCTGGCGTTTTGGCCTGTCCGACTGCCTGAGCCAACACCTCGCTCAGCGGGTCAGAAATAGCATTCCCGGCCTCAGCCTCGCGGCTGAGAAACACCACCCAACCCGCCAGCACCCGCAGCAGTCCGTCACAGGCGCGCCCCGCACGGCGGTTTTCGAACAGAGGGTCCAGAATGCGTTGGGGCAGTTTCTGGCTGCCGTCCATGGCAATCTGGCGGAGTTGATGGGCGATTGTCGGATTGCGATAGCGGTCCAGCAGCCCTTGAGCATCGGCCTGCAGGTCCAAACCGGGCGGCGGCGGTGTGACGGTTGGGATTAGTTCTTCACGCCACAATCGTTCCAAAAAATCCGCAAACGTGGGGTCGCTGGATGCCTCAAAAACAGTATCAAAACCAGCGAGAACACCCAGATAGGCCAAGGCCGAATGCGTGCCGTTGAGCATCCTCAGCTTCATACGCTCGAAAGCCTCGACATCATCCGCAAGCGTTACACCCGCTTTTTCCAGTGCTGGACGATGACCGGCAACGAACCTGTCCTCGATCACCCATTGACTAAAGGGCTCACAGACCACCAAACCCGCCTCATCCCTTTGCGTGATGGCGCTTACTTGCTGCCTGTGCTCAGAGGTCAAGCGGGGAACAATCCGGTCCACCATTGAATTGGGGAAACAGCCGTTTTCGCTGATCCAATTCGCCAAAGATGGATC
>JBMTIF010000319.1:0-3684 GCA_049437045.1 Alphaproteobacteria bacterium
CGAGAAAATCTGCTATCGACATGGTCCAGAACCGCTGGGTTTCACCCAACTCGCGGGCGCCGAGATCGTTCGCTTTTCTTACCAGATAGAGCAGCTCACCCAAATCTTTGGGCTTCAAAGATGTGGGATCTGGTGCCGTGCGCAGCAGGAATGGCCGGATAAACCGACACTGCCGCATCACCGCCTGAGAGAACCGGTCGTAAGCGTCGACGTCCCGGGGGCTTTGCCGTGCCAGTTCACGGTGCAGGGCATCATGATCGCTGTAATAGGCGAAATAGTCGCCATCAGGGGTAAAGGTCGCTCCACCCTCATAGGGAATGACCTGTAAACCGAATTTCGGTAATTCCAGATCGCGAATGATTTCTCGGCGCAACAGAGAACAAACATAGGAGCAATTGGAGTAGGTCCAGCCATCATGCAGGGACCGGCTCACCGCAGCGCCGCCAATCCAGTCGTTTTTCTCAACAACCAGAACACGCAAACCGGCGCGAGCAAGATAACAGGCGGTTGTCAGTCCGTTATGACCCGAGCCTGCGATAATTGCATCAAAGGTATCGTGCTGCCCCATTGAATTCTCCGTTCCTCCTGAAAACGCTAGAAAATCCAAATGCATCCGTAAAGTTTTTTGAGCGCTCAAATAAATTTTTTCTGCTGACTCGATCTTGTGAATGTGGAAGACAGAGGGAGTAGCAACCAAGGCTCTCAGGATAAAATGGCCGTAGCCACTCAGGAAAAACGCCCTCGCAAGGAGCGGAAGGAAAACGCGGAACGACGACGCCGTCAGATTCTGGACGCTACTGCACGGTCAATCGTGAACAATGGTTTGCAGCGTACCACGCTCGCAACCGTCGCCGATGAGGCCGGGTTATCGCAAGGTGTTGCGGTTTTCTATTTCAAGTCCAAAAACGGACTGCTGACCGAAGCGCTTAGAGACCTCTACATGGCCTATGAACGCCACTGGATCTCAGCGCTGGAGCAGGCTGGTAGCGATCCGGTGCAGCAGCTGGTGGCTCTGGTTCGGGCTGATTTTGATGCGCAGGTGTGCAGTCCGGAAATCCTGTCCGTCTGGTTTGCCTTTTGGGGGGAACAAAAGTTCACGCCACAATACGCCGCCGTGACCAGTGAATTTGATTTCCGACGTCAGGAAGTCGTGAGATCGATTTTCCAAGAGTTGTTGCCCCATGATCCGGAGCGTGCAGGCAACGTTGCTGAATGGATCGAAACGCTGACCGATGGGTATTGGCAGCACTTGCACCTGTTCCCTGACCAAAGTCCGAAAGAACAGATGCTGGCAGGAAGTTTTCGGTTTCTTGGCGCACAGTTGCCCGAGTATCGGGAGGCGATCCTAAGCTTGGCTGCGTCAGCCTGATAAGGCCTAACTCAGGTGGGAAAGAACCCATTGCTGGAAACCATAGACGTCAAATTCTTCCGGCATCAGTCGGCCTTCAGTGAACTTTGATGACTTGAGACCGCGTTGATTAAGCTCACAGGCTCGCCCGTCCTCGATCATCACTTGCGTAGCGAAATCTGTGACATCCGCCAAATCAAAGTCGGGTCGCTGCAGCGTTTGCGGCCGGAACAACCACTGCGCCCGCAGCAGAGTTTCTTCTGGAGCAATTGAAATCACGTTTACGGCTCGCACGTAATCCACGTGCGCGACGATATAGAGGGACGGGTACAGGGTCACAAAAGTATGGGCGAGGGCACGCTCTTGCGACGTGAGCCCCTCAAAAACCGGACCACAGGGCTTACCGCTAACGGTCCAGGTTTCTGCACCTGCTTCCAAGGCTGCTTCGTCGGGGGCGCTTGGGTCCCAGTCTCGTGCTTCAGCAGACGACATGATACCGCGACGGTAAACGGGGACACGCTGGGTCAAGGTCGGATGCACACCGGGGCAGTGCAGGCACTCATTATAATTTTCCCAGAACACCTTCCAATTGCAGTTCAGGCGCTTTTCAAAAACGTGTCCGACGATCAGTTCGTCCATTGGCCAGTTGTTGAGGACATCCAGCCCCAAATCGGGCTTGAAGGCTGGCGGATGGTCATCGAGACACAGAAAAACAAAACCGTTCCAAACTTTTAGGGAAACCGAAAACAGGCTGTAATCTGATTTATCAAAGTCCTCAGTCGGCGTTCCAAAAGCGGTGGAGACCAGCGCGCCATGCTGGTTGTAAGACCAGGCATGGTAAGGGCAGCGGATGATTTTGCCGTTGTAAGTCTGAACGCGGCCAGTGCAGAGCTCTGACCCCCGATGCCGACAGGTGTTGTGAAACGCGCTCAAGCGGCCATCCAGATCGCTGGCAACAATCAGATTTTCCCCCGACAACTCAACGCGGTTGAGCGTTCCCGGGGCGAAATCTGAAACACGTCCTACGTAGAGCCAGGACTTGGACCAGAGCTTGAGCTGTTCTTTCTCAAACCATGCCTGATCGTAATAGGCCTTGGCCGGAAGAGATGAGGGGCAATGGTCAAGAAGCGGAGAGCCGGGCGGCAAATTGGGATTGGTCATTTCACGTTACTTTCATCACTGCGCCGGGGGATGCTCACGTCGTCCGTATACCTCAGCCAGATCAACGCTTTTTCCCAGTTCCACTCCCGCCCGATATCCAGCGTACACCGCCGCCGCGATCGTATTGGGCGCGTTAGCGTCACCAATCCGAGCGAAAGATCGCACAGCCGCCGCCTCGCCCTGTTCATGCAATCTTGCAAAGTCGTCGTGTAAGGCAAGGTTAGGCAAGCGGCGGCACACGGGAATCATGAGGTCACACTCAAGTCGCTCAACCCGCCCAGACATAGTACATTCAGCAACCGCATGACCCGGCTCTAGGGCTGTCACCATCTTATTGGTAACAACCTCAACCCCGGCCTCAAAAAGCCGAGCGTTGGAAGCGTAGATCTCGCCTGTATAAACCCCATATTCGCACGGTCGCCCGGCAGAGGTCACCAAGGTAACCCGATGCCCAGCACTCTTGAGCGCCAGCGCGATAACCGATCCCATGTAGTAATGGTCGTCATCGTAAATCAGGACATGCTCAGCCTCGATTTTCTCGCCGCGCAAGACCGTTTCCGCGCTGATCAGCATGCTTGGCGCCTGTTCGCTCAGCCCCGACGCTGAATGTCGGCCAACCGTATCAGCAGCCCACGTGGAACCAGTGGCAAACAGCACGTGATCCACCTCCAAACCGAGAATGTCTTTTGCCGTCATGGGGCTTTCGGGAAAGAGTTGTACGTTATCCAGCTTGCCAAGCTGTCCCAACCGCCAGTCACGGACCCTTGCCCATTCTGATAGGCCGGGGAGCTTGGATTCAACACTCACGCGCCCACCGAAAGTTCTGCTCGCTTCGGCCAGCATGACCGAATACCCGGCTTCTCCCAAGACACGAGCGGCTTCCAGCCCGGCAGGTCCACCGCCAATAACCAGAACCTGATCCAGCGTATGCGCCGCAGGGACACGCTCAGGATGCCATCCCATGCGCCATTCTTCGCCCATTGTCGGGTTTTGTGTGCAGCGGATAGGAACGCCCAGAGAGTCATGCGCGTAGCAAATGTTGCAGCCAATGCACTCTCGGATGTCTTCGGAACGTCCTTGCTCAATCTTTTTAGGCAGAAAAGGGTCGGCAATAGATGGCCGCGCAGCGCCAATCATGTCCTGACCGCCAGAGCGGATGACCGATGCCATGGTGT
>JBMTIF010000320.1:0-3667 GCA_049437045.1 Alphaproteobacteria bacterium
ACCACCAGAAGCGGTTTTCTGGATCGCAGTAAAGGCAGCGCCCGGGTTGGTCGCCGCCGTGAATTCTACGGCATCCACGCCGTGAGGCGTACGGTTGTCCGGATCGGTGCGAACGGCAGTCCGGAACTGGGCACGTTCGAGCTTGAGAACGGGTAATTCGTCCATCACGGTCTTATCGAGCTTTTTCGCAGCCTTAACCCGCGCTGCGGTCAGGCTTTCGGCTGCCTTGTCATAGGTCGCAGCGGCTCTGGTTACTGCGGCTTCGAGGTTGGCCATATGGGCGCTGCTGTCATCCAGCGCTTCAAGGCCGCGCCGAAAGCGGTCCAGCAGCATGGCCAGATCATCCGGATCACCATGGTGCTTGCGCGCCAGATCGCGGTAGCGGAACAGCCGGTCTTCAACGCGTTCCAGCTCATCCGGGTCGGCATCAAGCGCGTCCTGTACCGCACCCATCTGCGCGATCGCTTCGTTGATTTCCAGACCGGCCCGATCGACGGCATCCATGGCCGGCTGCAGAGCCTCACCGCCACGCTCGGCTGCGCGCTCCAAAGCGCGAAACGCGACGCCGATCCGTTCATCCGCACTATCATCGCCGATCAGCGCCTGAGCAGCCTGCGCAATGGCATCCTGAATGCCTGCGACATTGCCAAGCAAGCCGCGCCTGGCTTCGAGCTTGGCGATTTCCCCGGCTTCTGGGGCCAGTTCTTCGAGTTCGGCGGTGGCGTGACGGAGATAGGATTCCTCCCGCTGCGCTTGCTCCAAATCTTCTTGCGCCGTGCTCAGATCCTCTTGCGCGGTGTTCCAGGCATCGTGCGCCCTGTGCACCGTTTTCAAAAGACTGTCGTTGTGTGCGAAGGTGTCGAGGACCGTGCGGTGGTGGCTGGGGGAAAGCAGGCCGTGCAGGTCGAATTGCCCCTGAATCTCGACCATCGTTTCACCCAAACGGCGCACGGTGGACGCAGAAGTCGGTTCATCGTTCACAAAGGCCCGACTTCGGCCATCGGCCTGAATCACCCGACGCAGGACCAGCTCGTTCTCTTCGATAGACAGTCCCAACTCGCGAAGTTCATGAAATACCGGGTGACGGTCAGGCACGTCAAACACAGCAGTGATGGAGGCCTGGCGCGCACCAGCCCGCACCATGTCAGGGCTGGCCCGCAGGCCGATACAAACCCCAAGGGCATCCAGCAAGATCGATTTGCCTGCCCCCGTCTCACCCGTGAGCGTCGTCAGACCCGGACCCAGTTCCAGGGTCAGATGTTCGATCAGGACAAAATCGCGGATGGATAAAGTGGTGAGCACCGGACCGCCTCTAAACAGGACATTAGCCGAAGGGGTTCAGGTTACTCCAAAACCCTCTGCCCGCATTCTCAATATGATCTGGTAGCGGGCCTTCGACAATCTCATAAGCTTTATAATACCATTCGCTGTCAGGAAAGTTGTGGCCAAGAATCACTGCGGTATTTCTGGCTTCGTCATTCAGGCCGAGCGAGCGGTAAACCTCGATGATCCGATACATGGCCTCTTCGACGTATGTTGAGTCGGAATAGTCGACCAGTACATTCTGATACCGGTTTAGAGCCGCCATATATTCGCGGCGGTGATGGTAGAATTTACCCGTAACCAGTTCCTTGGCTGCGCGCTGGTTCTTGATGGCGTTGAGCTTCACGCTTGCATCGAGGGCATAGTCTGTCCCCGAGAAGCGGTTGATAATCTCGTTAAGGTGAGCCGCCGCGTTGTCTGTGTCGCCTTCATCCTTGTCGACATCGGAAACAGACCGGTAGGACGAAACACCGCGCAGATAGTAGGCGTAGGCAATATCGGGGTGTCCGCCGTGGTCGCGAATAAAGCGTGAGAGGACGCCAGTTGCCCGCTCGTATTCGCGTCCTTCGAAGTAGTAGCGCCCTGCGAGGATCAATGCACGGGGGGCTTCAGGCGAGGTCGGAAACTGCCGATCGATCTCATCAAGCAAGCGGGCGGCTTCAATCATGCGGCCATCGTTGGCGGAGCGCTGGGCTTCGATTGACAGTTCTTCGATCGAGCTCGCCTCGATCTGCAGGCGGTCGATGCGGTCTTCCCGGTCTTCGCAAGCCGTCAGCAAGGCCGCGGCTACTAAAGCTGTCAGAACGGATACGAACGCTTTCAAAATCCAAAAACCATCCTCTGTGGCGCAACCGATTATTGGCTCGATTGCGCATAATTCCGCAGCCGTTTTAGCGCCGTGCTGCGCGGAATGCCACTACTTTGGGTGCCGGGGCTTCATCCGCCCAATGCCAAGCCGACTGATCCGCAAAAAGGCAGCGTAAAAGCGTCGCGTGCAAGGCGTGACCTGCTTTGACGCCGCGATAATGCGCGAGGATTTTGACCCCACCAAGGTACATGTCACCTATGGCATCCAGAACCTTGTGACGCGCTGGCTCATTGGCGAAACGCAGGCCTTCAGGGTTGCGCACACCGTGGTCATCGAAAACAACAGCGTTATGCAGCGATCCACCACGAATCAGGCCTTTTGCCTGCAAGCCGGGCAACTGGCTGGAAACAACAAAACTCCGCGCTGAAGCCACACTCTCGATGAAGTTCGGTAAGTCGGTCGAGGCACTGAAGGACTGAACGCCGATGCTCGGCTCATCAAAGGCGATGTGGGCGGTGAAGGTTTCCGAGGTTTCGCCCGGTAAGAGAGGCTTGAGGGTCGCATGGCTGTCGCCGTTGCTGACGCTGAAAGTCTGGGTCAGGCGAATTGCGGGTGCCAGCGCTTTTTGCTCGACGGTTCCCACGCTCTCAATTGCCTTGATCCACGGCAGACTGGACCCATCCAGAATGGGGACTTCCGGGCCATCAAGGGTGACTTCGGCATTCGTAATTCCAAGAATTCGAAAGGCAGCCATCAGGTGTTCGAGCGTGGAAATACTCGTTCCGCTTTCGTTGGCGATACGCGAACATAGCGGCGCAACAACGATGGTTTCAGGACAAACCGCGACCTCGCCAACTTCTTGCAGAGCGTCCAACCTGCGAAACACCAGACCTCTGCCCACCTCTGCTGGCGATATCGTGCAAGCCACAGGCACACCAGCGTGAAGGGTCAGTCCGGCCAGTCGCAACGGTTGTGCGAGAGTTTTTTGAAAGATCACAGAGTCGTCCGCTCGTTTGAGTTCCTGTTCGTGTGCGCCAGTCCCTAGAAAAAAGAAAGGGGCGGAATTGCTTTAGCACCCCGCCCCGAGGAGAATGTTGGTGGTAACTCGGTGGAAATATGATTTAGACGGGCAATTCCCGTCTAATTGATCTGACGTCGCAGGAAAGCCGGTATGTTCATCTCGGATTCGTCGAGATCCATGTCCGGGCCATCCATCGGCGTGGTTGAGATGCTGGTCAAAGCAGGACGCTGGGCGCTCGTATTGAGGCCACGACCAGTTTCACGTCGACCCTGATCCGACCCTTGCAAACGGTCAAAGCCGCTTTCATGGGCGCTTTGGCGCAGTTCAGCTTCGTGCACGTCTTCTGCGCTGGAACGCGGGGAGAAACCGCCGCGGGCCAGGTCGAACAAACGGCTCAGTGGCCCTGAAGCGCGCTGTGGTTCTTCGTCGTAGAACAGATCGTCCACGTCGCTGGTTTCGCCATGATAGTCAGCTGGGGATTCTGAATGAACCAGTGGCTCAAATAAAGTCCGTGG